>JAIOQJ010000046.1 GCA_021413475.1 Planctomycetota bacterium
TAGCGTCTTGCTCATTCGACGCTCGATCGGCCCCAATAATTCCCGCAATTGGGCGCGCGTGATCGTCCCCGCTTGAAACGCGTGCCAAGCGACGAACAATTCCTTGACGATGCGAAGTCCGCGGCGACCCACCCATCCACTGGGGCCGCCGCTATCGACAATTTTCTGAAAATCTCTTTTCAAATGAGCCCAACAAAGCTGTCGGCGTTCCTCCGGCACTTGCAGGTAGACGTGCCAGCGGTCGCTATGCACGATGCCGTCGATGGTTTCTGTCAGCAGAGCTTTCAGTCCGAGCTTGTCGCGTTTGGCATGGATGAGGAAGGCCACGACCCCCGCCGTCGCTGCCGCCCACAGCAAACAGAGTTTGCCCCACAGTTTCCAACTCGTCTCGTCCGCGAACTTCACGTCCGCCTTCCGCACCGCATCCAAGGCTTCTTGATGAGCCGGTTGGATGGCGGCACTCACCTCTTGATCGAGATTGGCGAACGTGCCCAGCGATATGGGAACGCCCAGCACCGTCTCGGCAATTTCCTAGACGCCGCGCTTGCTGACGCCTTGGCCACCGCTAAAGTACGACAATGTCGAAGTCAAGCGCGGTCCAACACTGTGAGCGCGAATGTCGGCTGGGATGGCCGCATGAGTGACCTCGCCGCAACACGGACACGTCCGCGCGTGCGCCTGATACTCGACCACTTCCACCACGATCGGCGGCAATTCAACAACCTGAAATCGCTTCGGCTCCGGATCGTTCGGTCCCGCTTTGCGGGGAAGTTTCGTCTGGCAAGAGCCGCAAACCTCCGGCACGATCGACTCGGTACGCTTGACGCGTTCGGGTGGAAAAAGTTGTTTGAGATGGGGCGGATGGCCCGGTTGGCCACCACGCTTTTGCTTCGATTTCTTCTTCTTGACCGGCCTGGCGGCATTCAATGGATTCGCGGAAGGCGGCGTCGATGAATTCGATGAGTTGGTATTCAGTCGCGCTTCCAATTCCACGACGCGCCGCAGCAACGACTCGACCAATCGCTCCAACTCGGCGATGCGAGCATCTCGTTCCCGGCATCCAGCACACGCCTGTCCTTCCATCATCGCATATTACAAAAACCGATCGCCCTCAGCTGCGCCAGGCTTTCGATAAAATGATGAACGGTTACAATTCTCTTTTCGCGGCTCGGCCACTCGGCAATTCTCATCTTGTTTTCTCTGTGCCTCTGTGTCTCTGTGGTTCAATCTTCTTCGTTTTGGTTCCGACGGCATCAATAACTCACTTTATCTTTACTCAACATCACCAACCGCCCGTTCTGCACGGCGATCGACACGCGGCCGTGGACGCCGATTGGCGCGATGCCGCTCTTGCTCAATATGCCAACTTGCTTGCCGGTCTTGCGGTTGAAGACGCGGAGTTCGAACGTCTGCCGGTCGGCAATTTGCACCACGAGATGGTCGCCATAGACCGGCGGCCAGAGCGAAACCTCCGGCTTGCCCTGAAAGCCGACAACTTCCTCACGGTAAAGCTGTTGCCCTTTCGTCGCATCGCGGGCGACCAGGTAGAACCCCTGCCCTGCGTGCGGCTGGATGCCGTAGGCGACATTATCCGCGATCTTCATTGAATAGAGCGGCATCACGGCCCCGCCCTTCTTCGTTTCCGTCTGCCAGAGAATTTCACCCGTGACGGCTGAGAGCATGTAGAACGCTTTGAGGTCGTAATCCTCTTTCAGCACCGCAAAATGATTTTCGCCGAGGTAAAACCGCATGGCGGGGTCGCGGGTCACGTCGCTCTGGTCGATCAGGCGTTTCCAGGTGACGGATAGACGATCGACATCGAGCATGATGTAATACCAGGCATCGGTGAGCACGAGTTTCTCGTTGAAATGAACCGTCGGCAACTCCTCGGCGCCACCATCGATCAGCGGATGCCGGCGGTTCATGCTGAGGTCGGGCATATCGAGCCGGCCGATCAGTTGGCCCGTGGTGCGGAAGCGAACGGTGACGCTGAAGGGGAACTTGCGGACGCTGACGACACGATCGCCGCGCAGGTACGGGGCGGTATAAAGATCGCCGCGTTCCTTTACCTGCCAGGCGACTTCACCGACCGGTTGTTCGGTGGGCACGTAGAGGGCCAGCGTCTCGGTCTTGCCCGCAAGCACGAGCAGATCGCCGCTCAGCAAGGCATGGCGGATTTCAAAATCGAACGGCACCTGGTAGCGCCATTGCTGCTTGCCGTCTTTCCAGTTGAAGGCCAGGACGTCGTAAAGGCCATGAACGACGACGAGATCGCCGTGCAGGAATGCCTCGAAGAAACCAGGCTCCTGGCCTTTGCCCTTCAAACGCAGTTCGTCCGTTTCCCACGCCGGCTTGCCGGCCGTCAAATCCCAAGCCGTAAGCACGAACTTGTTGTCGAGCCGTTTGCGAATCTGCGAGCCGATGAAGAGAATCTGCGGCGCGATCGACGCATCCCCCTTGCGTTCCAGGATGAGCCGGCTCGCCCCTTCCTCGTCGGCAAAGTCATGCTCGCGGGCGGCCTGCGGCATCGCGATTGTCGCATCCGCTGGCGGCTTAGCGATGGGCGACGGAAACTTCAACCCCCCTGCCCTGGCGACGTCCTCCAGCGCCCAGCGTTGCCGACGGTCGGCCTTCGGTAATAGGTCATCGAGCGTTTTCTGGGCCGCGACCGAGGCGGGGAACTCGGCAAGCCGTTGCATGACTTCCGGCGAGGCTTGGCCGCCCAGTTCCTTCTCGGCCGTGTTCTGGAACGCCTGCAAAAACTCGGGCGATTGCTGCTGCATCTGCATCAGCCGATAGCTCGCGAACTCGCCGGCCCGCACGGTTAACGTCTTCGGCAACGGCGACATCGTGCTCAGGTAAAGCGACAGGCCCTTCTTGTTGAGCGTCAGGCTGCTGCCGATCTCCCGGCCGAGAATGGTCGATTGAAACCGGCTCTGGTAGCGATCCATCACCTCGTGGGCTTGCTTGACGACTTCCTTGCCGTCGGCGAACGAAAGCGGCGCGATCGGATATTCGCGATCGCCGTAGGTGCCGATGATCGAGCGCAGCGTTTTCGAAGCGGCCGCAAAATCGCCCCGCCGTTGATGGCTTTCCGCGACGGCGAAGAGCGTCTCCATCTCCTCGGCCAGCGTGCTCGCCGTACGGCTCATGCCCAGGGCGTTATCGCGTTCCACGTCGTTCTGGCTGGCCCGGATGCCGCGGCGCGTCAGTTGCTGATGGACGCGGAAGAGTTGCTGATTCACCGCCGCCCGCAGGTCGAGATCTTCGGACGAGCTTTGATTCAGGCACTTTTGCAGCAGTGCCGACGCTTCATCGAGCCGGCTGTCGGCCATCGCCAATTCCGCACGAGCCAGGTCGGCCTCTGGTTCGGTGCGCTTCGCGAGCGTTTTCTGGACGGCCGCGCGATCGTAGACCATTTCCACGGAACGCGGGCTGAAACGCAGTTCGAAGGGCGTGCCGTAGCGCTCCAGCGAGATCCGCGAGAAGGGCAAGAACGGACCATGCTCGTTCTCGGGATCCTTGTCGGCAATCACCTCTTTGAGAAGCTTCATCGTCAGCTTCATCTTTTCGTCTTTGCTCGGTGAGTTTTCGAGGATCGCCAGTTCATCGGGGCCGTTGATGTGAATATCGGTGAGCGCCCGCGACAGGATCTCGCCGCTGTAATAGCGGCGTTGCGAGACGATCGCCTTTTTCTCCAGATCGACATTCGCGAGATTCGTGATCCAGCCGTAGATCGGATAGCCGACATAGCGAAAAGCGTGGACATAGACCCGGCCATCGCTGGTCATGTGCGGCCGGGCCGACATGTCGAACCAGACTTGATTCAATTGCCAGTGCAGCGTCGGCGAGGCGAACACGTAATTCTTCATGACGGGCGAATCGTCGTTCAGCACCAGATCGGGTGCCTGCCAAACGCTCTTGCCGGTGGCCGGATCGAGTAGATGAAGCGGTGACGACGTCGGCTCCGCGTCGATGGTGCGATTCCGGCCCGCGTAAGCGACCGCTAGTTGCTTGTCCTTGGTCAACCCGAGCATATAGGCCGAGGAATGGCCGGTGCGCTCCGAGGTCCAGTTCACCTTCCCGGTGCGGCGATCGACGCAATAGATACTGTTGCTATCGACCGGCAGCACGAAGAGACGTTCGCCATCGAGCATCGGCCGTTGGTTATACCAGAGCATGGGATTGTGCGGCCGAAACAAGATCCGCGTGTACTGCACGGGACCACCGCCTCGGCCGAAGACGCGGGTGGCGTCGTGAATTTCAGGATAATAGGGGTATCGCATCAGCCACTTCACGCGGCCCGAGAGGCAGTCGATCGCCGCCATCGTGCCGGCATTCGTGTTGTAGTAGAGCGTTCCTTGGTGATAGAGCGGCGGGCTTGTGAAGCTGCGGATGCGGTTGCGGCGATTCTCCGCATTGCCGCCCGAGAATTTCCCCGGTGCAAGCCGGCAGAGCGGCGTTCGCCAGAGTTGTCGGCCGCTGCGGCTATCGAACGCGATCACGCCGTATTCGCTATCGGTGTGCGTTTCCCCTTCGATGTTGTCGAGAACGTAGCCCGAGTAGACCGTGCGCGGCCCACCGGCTGGGGCCGTCTCGAAACGCATGCGCGCCTCTTCTTCGTTGGAAGCGACCATTGGCCCGAAGGCCCATTTCATCTGCCCGGTGACTTCATCGAGCGCGACCAGCGATGGCCCGCTCTTGTTGATGGCCGTGAAGACGATGCCGTCCTGAACGAGAACGTCTTCCTGCGGATATTGGCGTTCATCCCAATCCTGCCAGTTCGATCGGCCGCCGATGTCACTGGTCCAGCGTGCTTCGCCGTTCAACAGCGACCGGCAATAGACGACGTTCTTGTGGCGATAGATCACGCTTTCGCGCGTAACCACGGGCTGCGTCGTAACGAAAAAATCGAGCCGCGTGCCGGGGAGCGAATTGCGCCAGACCGGTTCCTTGAGGGCCATCGGATCCTGCGAAGGCGGAAAGAGTGTGTAGTCATCGGCAGCGACTTGCGAAGTACTCGCCAACTGCGAATGAAACGGCGGCAGCGTCACCTTGGCCGACTTCACGATGTCGTCGAGTTGCGCCAATTGCTCGGCGGGGATCGTGCTCTTCGACTTGCCGACGGTTGCCGGCGACTTGTCGTTGCCGAGCATCTTCTCGCACAGGGCGATCTTCAAAGCGAGTTCGGGCGTCCGCAGATCCGCATCGGGAAACAAATCGCGGACGGTGGTGAAATGTTCCAGGGCAGAGAGAAAGTGCCCGGCATCGAGGGCCGCATTGCCAAGTTCCAACATCGCCCTGGCCCCGTAGCTGGTCGCCAGCATTTTCTCCGCGATGTCGGCCATGCCGAGCATCGAATACTGCCGGCGAGCATTCTCAAAGGCTTCCTTGGCCGCCGCGTCGTAGAGGGTGCGGTAGAAGGCCAAATCCGTTGGCGGAAATTGGAGAATCCGCCGCTGGCAATACTGTCCAACCGGTACGAAGACGCCGTGCTCCGACACGCGATAAAAAGAGAGCGGATACTTCTCGATAATCTGCTGATAGATCTTCAGGGCCTCGCGATACTGCGCCTCGCTCTCCTTCTTCAGACCTGCCTCGACGAGGGCGTTGGCCCGGCTGTCTTCTTCCAGAACGTTCAGCGTGTAGAAATTCTTCTCGGACGAGAGCTTCATGTGTTCTTCGTCCTTCTTCCAACCGTAATACAAGCTGCGGTAGTTGTCGCCCTTGTTGATCTTCGGCACGAAATCAGGAACGTAACCGGCGTAAATGTCCTTGTAAGGATCGGAACGCCGCCACGGATCTTGACCGAACGCCGTCATCCCGAAAAACAACACTCCAATGCAAACGACCCCGTTTAGCCGCGACACGGAATCTTCGGAGTGTCGCGCGTTTGACTTTCCATTGTTCATGACGTTCATCCCCTCTTCCGCCGCGCGGCCCGATAGGCCAGCAGCTTGGAAAGCACATCCTCGATCGGTGCATCGGTCGGCATTTCATCGACATCGTAGCCGGAGCGCAGACCCAGATCGCGTAGGCCCGCGATATGCCGCTTGCGGGCGGCCAGGTACGCGTGCCGCAGATCGCGTGGATCGCAAAGCAGCCGCCCTTCATTCTCGGGTCCGACGAAAACCGTCTGCCCCGCCAGCGCGAAATCGCGTTCGAGCGGATCTTCGACGTGAAAGAGCATCAGGTCGTGTTCGCCGAAGCTGACCTGCCCGAGGCCGAGCGAAAGCTCGGCCGTGTCGGTCAGAAAATCGCTAAAAACGATGAGCAAGCTACGGCGTTTCAACTGCGGAACCACGGTCATCAGGGCCTTGGCCAGATCGGTCTCCGCCCCGGGCGACGCCTTCTCCAGTAATTCGAGCATGTTCCGATAGTGCGACTGCGATCCCCGCGCCGGCAGGAACGAACGTACCTCGGAATCGAACAAGACCAAGCTGAACGAGTCCTTCTGCTGCATCAACAAGTAAGCGAGTGCCGAGAGCGTCGTCGCCGCGTATTCGAGCTTGCCAAAGGTCGAACCCGCGCCCTTGAAGAACATCGACTTGCTGACATCGAGCAGGAACACGACCTGCATACTCGTTTCCGCTTCGTACTCGCGCAGGTAGAAGCGGTCGGTCTTGGCGTAGACTTTCCAGTCGAGATGTTTGGTATCATCCCCCTGCGAATACGGCCGATGCTGCGCGAACTCCGTGCTGATGCCCAGCAGCTTGCTCTTGTGCATGCCGGCCATGAAACTCTCGACGAGGCGCAGCGAGCGAAGCTCGTAGCCTTTGATGCGCGCCAGGATGTGCGGATCGACGTATGCGGGCATAAGGTCACGCCACTTCCTTCAATAATCGATCAACGATATCTTTCGACGTAATACGCTCCGCCTCGGCCGCGAAGTTCGGCAGGATCCGATGGCCGAGCACGGCATGGGCAACTTGCCGCACGTCTTCGATCTTGACCTGATGCCGGCCATCGAGAATCGCAGCCACCTTGGCACCGATTACCAGATTCTGGCACGCTCGCGGACTGGCACCCCAGCCGACGTAACGCTTCACGAAGTCCGACGCCTTCGGTTCGCTGCTGCGTGTTGAGCGTACCAACCGCAGAATGAACGTCACGACGTCGTCGGGGATCAGCACTTTGCGAACGAGTTTCTGAAGTTCCAAAATCTCTTCCTGTGACAAGACCGCTTGCACGTCGGGCGTGTAGCCGGCAGTCGTCATCGCCAAGATTTGCCGCTCTTCTTCTTCGCTGGGGTAACCGACCTGAATCAGGAACATGAAGCGATCCATCTGCGCCTCGGGCAGCGGATAGGTTCCTTCCTGCTCGATCGGATTCTGCGTGGCCAGCACGAAGAACGGAGCATTCAGATCGCGGCGGACGCCGCCGACCGTCACCTGACGTTCCTGCATGGCTTCCAGCAGCGACGCCTGCGTCTTGGGCGGTGTGCGATTGATTTCGTCGGCCAGCAGGATGTTCGTGAAGATCGGCCCTTCGAGAAAGCGGAACTTGCGCTCGCCGGTCGCCTTGTCTTCTTGAATCACTTCGGTGCCGGTGATATCCGACGGCATCAGATCGGGGGTGAACTGCACCCGGCGAAATTGCAGCGACAGGCTGCTCGCCAGCGTGCGCACCAGCAAGGTTTTGCCGAGGCCGGGCACGCCCATCAGCAAGCAGTGGCCGAGGCCGAACAGCCCGATCATCGTCAGCCGCACGACGTCGTCTTGCCCGACGACCGCCTTGCGGATCTGGGCGTTGATTTTATCAGAGGCGTCCTTGAGCCGGCCGATCTTGGCCAGATCGGAATCGGTCCAGGCTTCGGGTGTCGGCATCGTGAAAACGGGAGCACTCATGGAGAATCTCACGAAACATTGGGTAAAAGTTCACGCGTCCAGTACGAGCGGGGTGGTTGAGTTCTTTCGTGGGCATGGCGGATCAGGTCACTCAGCAGCGTAGCCATCGACAGGCCTTCGCTTTGGGCACGGACATCCATCAGAATGCGATGGGCCAGCACCGGCTTGGCGATATCGACGATATCCTGCTTGCTGACATGCGAGCGTCCCCGCGCCAGGGCCATCACCTTGCCGCCGAGCATCAGGGCTTGCGAAGCACGCGGCGACGCACCCAAGCGAATGCGTTCGAGCATTCCCGGCGCGGCCCCGTCTTCCAACGGACGACTGGCACGCACCAGGGCAAGGCAAAAATCGCGCACGGAAGGAACCACGGGAACCTCGCGCGCCAGTGCCTGCATGGCAATCACAATCTCCGGCGAGGCGACCGCGGTAATGCTCACCTGTCCGGCCCCGGTGGTCCGGTGGATCATCTGCCGTTCGTCGTCTTCGAGCGGATAACTCTGCTCGATCGCCATCATGAAGCGATCGACCTGGGCCTCGCCGAGCCGCCAGACGCCTTCGCAATCCAGCGAATTTTCGGTGGCGATCAGCGTGAAAGGCTTCGGCAGGAAGAACGTTTGACCGCTGGAAGTCACTTGTCGCTCTTGCATGACTTCGAGCAGAGCCGACTGCGTACGAGTCGGGGCGCGATTGATTTCATCGACCAATACTAGGTTCGCGAAGATCGGCCCCTTGAAGAAGCGGAAATTACGCGAGCCGGTGGCGTGGTCGTGTTCAAGCACCTCGGTACCCAGGATGTCGGTCGGCAGCAAGTCCGGCGTGAACTGCATCCGGCGATATTCGAGACCGAGCACTTGCGCGAGCGTCTTCACCAGCAACGTACGGCCGAGGCCAGGCACGCCCGTGAGCAATATGTGCCCGCCCGCGAAGACGGCGACCAGCAACTGTTCGATGGCCTGTTCCTGGCCGACGATGACGCGCGCAATCTCTTGGCGGATCCGCTGAAACGTTTGCTGGAAAGTCTCTGCCGAAATCGTCATTTCTTCACGCTGAGTAAGTACAAGTTTCTTTCGCCAATGTACTCCTCACGCTCCGCGCGAGGTTCTTCCTCACGCGGAGCGTGAGGAGTACAATACTCGACCAGAATGGTCATTTCTTCGGCTCCTTGGCGGGAGCCTTTGGTTGCCAGCCGATTTCCTCGAACTTCGCGGGCTTCAAATTCTTTCCGGTCGATTGCCAGCGATCCGGATCGATCGTTTTCCCGGCGAAATGGCGGTCGAAAAGTTCCTTGGACGGCTTGAACGTGATCTCATCGCTCTGCCGCCAGGGGGCGTTGATCGAGCCCCGATCAGCACGAGCGGCACGGTGTTGTTGTCTTGAAATTGCTTCACTGCCTCGGCGATGTTCGGCGAACCAAGCCGGCCGCGCAGGAGATCAAGGACGATCTCTTCATTCTCCAGAATCGACACGCCGTGTTGATCGAGATCGTGTTCCGTCAGATGAATCAGATCGACGATCGGCGTTGCCGTGCGGCGATCTCGCCAGCCGAAACCGGTGGACATGATCGGCGAGAATGACTCGAATGTGAGCCGCAGTTTGAAGCCCTTGAGCAAATCCGCGAACACCGGTTGCAACTGCCGAAGAACCTGAACATCGCGTGGAATGGGCCCTTTGTCGGGCGGAGCATCCTTCAGCCGAACTTCGCCCTTCGGCGGTTTCACCGGCCGAAACGCGATGCACATTTCCCCCGCCATGCCCGCATAATTGCGGCTTTTCAACAAGGGGACCATTTCGATCTTGATGGCGTTGTTCTCTGGGAAATCGGTATACGCGACGAACGGCGAGACGTATTGGAAGTCGTTGATGTCGCTTACTTTGAAGATCGCGATCGATTCCTTCGAACCTTTCTCAGCATCGGTGACCGTGTGCTTAACGAGCTTCACATTCTTGCCCATCCGCTTCATGCGCCCCTCGACCGACTGCTTGGTCAGAAGCTCCGCGACATTCAGTTCACCCTTCTCCTTGCTCCCCAGATCGAGCAACTGCTGCGAAAAGCGGACACGCTCGGTGATGGTGGCACTGCCGTCGGTATTGAGCTTAATGCGTGTTTCGATCTCGACACACCCCGTGAGAGCGAACGCCGCGAGCAACATGATGAATTTCTTGTTCATGGTTCACCTTTTCGTATCCCTCGCTAGCGCGTCGGGTTAACGCAACACCCGTGCCGCACACCAATTCGCCGCATCGCCCAAATCAAGCGCATCCGCGTGCGTGACCTTCAACGTCAACCGTTTCACCCCGCGAATCGACACATTCAATTCCAGCGGGTCCTTCTTGGCCGCGGTGATTGTGTCGCTGCGGAAAAGTTCCTTGTCGTCGCCCAGGACGATGAAGACGACGCTGCCGCTCGTGTCTTCGGTGGCCGCCAGGCCCACGTCTGCACGGAACTCGTTAAACCGGCCGTCCACGGCGAAGGTCAGTTCCGAATCGGCATGCACGCCAATGCCCCACGGGTAACGCTTGCCGCCGATCCGCAGGGCGTCGCCCTGGCAACTAGCATCCATGCGGAACGGTTGCGGCGGGGCGAGAATCGTTTTCTCCGTCACTTTCACCGGCTCAAGTTGCGAAAGATACTGCACCCGACCGCCGATCACCTGGACGCGGGCGATTTCGGAAACGTCGAGGACCAGGCTCGCCTTCGGATCCCAACTTGGCGTGAGCGTCCACTTGCCTAGAGCGATCTTGCGAAGCGTTCCTTGGATCACGCTCTCATCCCGGCCGGTGATGCGCACTTGCACGGCGCCCGGAACACGCGGCTGGCTCGAACGCCCGGCGTCGGCCAGACGAACACCTGCTACGTACGGAATCTTGATCGGCACTACCTGGAGGAGTTCCTCATGGTCGAGCAGCAACTCGGTTCGCGAAAGCCGCCGCACTACGCCCGGATAAACCGATCCCCGGCGATCAAGCACCTGATCGAGCGAAGCGGACACCCGGCCGATCTCGCCTTCCACCAACTCCTCGGCCTTGCGGCCGGAGAAGCCGACAAGAGGCAACGAAACGAAGCCGCGCAGATGGGCGAGATCGACATCGAGTTCCCCGGCCAGCGACGTCTCGATCCGCAATCGATCGCTCCGATTGCCGACGATCTGTCCACGCAGTCGTCCACCATCGAGAAAGCGAAGTTCCTGCGTGCCGCTTTGAATCAGGAGCGGCGTGCGGCCAAGAAAACGAATGGCGACGATCGCTTCCAGGGCGACCTGCTTCTCTTCGCCATTCGGCAAAGAGACGACAATCTGCCCGTTCTCGGTGACGGCACGGACCTGCCCGTAAAGGCGGGTGTTGTCGTGAAGCCAGACTTCCTCGGCGCGCAGAGGGGACGCGAGCAAAAGAAGGATCAGGCAACAAAGTCGAACTCGCGGCATGTCAATTTCCGTTAAATAATCTTGAACCACAGAGACACACAGAGGCACAGAGAAGAAAGAGAAACTCATTTATATCTGAGATAATCGAAGTAAGGGATCACTCATTCTTCTCTTCCGTATTCTCAGTGCCTCTGTGTCTCTGTGGTTCAAACTCTTCAATTTATTCCTTCCGTGGCGTGATCAGCGACCCATAATACGCCTGCAACAATTCGCGATACTTGGCTGGGAACTCTTTTTCGAGGGCACGCACAATCTGCGCCCGAACCTCGGGCGGCAGGCTCGATTCTTCCTTGAGCATCTTGGCGAGATTCTCACGGCTTTGCAGTTTCTCCAATAGTTCCTGCGTCATCCGCGTAGGATCCTTGATGGCCACCTTGGTCTCCTCGCGTACACGCTCTTCGAGCAAATCGCGCAAGGCCTGAAGGCTCTCCGCCAGAATCTGATTCGAAGAACGCAACGTCAGAGCAACCTCAGCGTCAGCTTTCCCCGTTCGAATTCGCTCGGTTTCCATCGGCAAAGGCGGCATGCCAAAGGCCGCGAGGGGCGTTTCCTTGATCCGTGTCGCCACGTCCTTCGAGAACGTCGCGCGCAGAGCGGGAATCGCCTCGATCGCCTTGGCGACCTGTTGCTCGGCGGCGGCCGCGCGTTCGCGGTTGGTCTTCTCGATCGCCGTCAGCGGTTCCGTCTTGGGAATGAACTTCTGGAAGCGCTCGATCTTGCGCAACACATCGGCCCGCATCTGACGAGCCCGATCGAGTTGCAAAATCAGATTGATGGCGATATCGAGGTCGGCCTCGCGGAGCAGGTATTTGCGGCCGAAGCCATCGACTCCGTTCTGCCGTTTGTTCTCGGCCACGGCATCGTTAATGGTCCGTTGCAGGGCCAAGTGCTGAATCTGTCCTTTCAGATTCTCGATGAAGTCGATCTGCAACTGTTGGACGCCGGGGCTGGAGTCGCCCGCCCCGGTTTCCAGAAGCTTCAGCGATTGCGACATCTCGTCGCGGACTTGCTGCAGCATGGCGCGGACGTGGCTTTCCTTTTGCTTGTCCGCCTCCTGCACGGCCTGATCCAGGGCCTTCAGTGACGAGGTTTGCCGTTCCGCCAACCGCGATTGTTTCAACTTGATGAAACGCGGCATCTCCGTGGCTTCACGGTTTTTGTCGAGATAACGGACTCGCGCCAAGACATTGTCCTGAAGTTCGATCGTGAGGCGGATGGCAGCCGAGAGGGGGTCGGCTCCTTCCGGAAGTGTGGGCACCTCCACAATCGTTTCCGTCATTTCCATCGTCTTGGGCTCGTCCATCGTCTTGGGATCAACCTTGGCGACTTCCGGTTTGATCTGGTCGGGATCAAAAAGCGATTCATCGATCGGGTTCATCGCCAGTGTCAGCGGTTGCTCGGGATCGACTTTTTGGCCCGCCAACATCAAGCCGGCCTGGGCGACTTCCAACGCACGCAAGGCGGCTTTCTGGTTATCGATAATCTGGGCCTGTTGGTTGTTCTCGATCAACTCGGCCGAGCGTTTCAGGTGAAAGTTGACGCGATTGCTGCGCAGGTTGGTGAAGGCCCCTTGCAACGGTTCGAGAATCGTCTTGCGGCCCTGTTTCTCCGCCTTGTACATCAAGTAGGTGAGTTGAGTTTCCAGACCGGTCTCGGTGTCGAAGATGCCGCGTTGCTTCTTGCCCAGGGTGAGCACGACTTGCTGGTCGGCGTCTTTCAAGTCCTCGATTTCCTTGCCGATGGTCTTGGGGGCGACTTGCTGGGTGAGCGCCAGCACTTCCTCTTGATCCGCATACAGCAGCTTGGTCGTCACGGTGCTGGTTTGCAGATCGCGCCAGTCGTATAAACGGCGGAGCATTTGTTCCAGCACCAGGGTAGCCATCTTCTGATGGTCTTTCCCCTTGCTTAACGCGGTGCTTCGCAGCGATTTGAGACGCTCCGGCATCGCGTCGGCGGCGTTGCGCGGCCGGGCTGACGCCAACTCCACGGCGAGCGGAGTGTGTTCTTGATCGAGAAGGCGAGTCAGCAGTTGGGCGACCACCGACAGGCGCGCGGCCATGAAATCCTGACCCATGTGGTTGCGTTCGTACTTCTCGGTCAGGTTCCGGAAGTGGAATTGAATCTGCCGGGCGGCCGCGAACGCTTTCTGTTGGGCCTCCTGCATTTCGTTCCAGATGGCATCGTCCTCGGCACCGGTCCCCTTTTCCAGCCATTGCGTGCCGCGTTTCCAGGCGAGCAATTGATTCCGCCAGGCGATGCGGGCTTCCTCTTCCAGTTGCTTGGTCTGCTCCAGCGTTTCCAAATGAAAGTCGCTCGGTTTGATCAACTTGATCTGACCGGGTGCGGAAGTGACTTTGCCACGGCCGGTCGGGTTGTTGTCTTGCACGCGCACGAAATAGCGGATGTTGCCCGAATCGGGCAGGTCCATCTTGCGCAGATCCCAGTGGAAGCGGACCGTCGTGTCGTTCCCCGCCTGCGGAATCGGGCCGGTGATGCGGTCGGTCAAAGGTTCCAGCGGCTTCTCGTCGATCTGGTAGAGAAACTCGACCTTGGCGAGGCCGAGCTTGTCGCGGGCCCGGAAGGCGACGTCGAGCGACGCTTGTTTGGTCTCCGCCAGATCCTTGCCGGGGGCGAGCAACTCGATCTCCGGCGGATCGTCGGGCGTGATGCGGACCTCGTAGACTTCGTTCCGAGCTTCGCGGAAACCGTTGGCCTCGTATAGTTCGACCCGGTAACGGCCGTTGTGTTCGAGCATCAGCGTCTTTTGAAACGTCGTCGCACCGACGCGTTCGATGTCGTTCCGCTGTTCCGGATTCTTGGCATCTTCCGGCGTGAAGATAAACACGGCCCGTTCCAGCGGCATCGAACTTTCCATCACCAGCCGAACCTGGGTCCCTTCGAGGCCGGAAAGTTGGCCGTTGTTCACAGTGCGATTGGGCAGGCCGGCATAGCTTGGATACTCATAGTGGGCGGTGATGCTCTTGAGGAACGGTTTCTGAATGATCGAGATGTGCTGCGGATCGGTGCGGTAGTCGCCGCCTTCCAGCGTGAACTCGATCGGATCGCGCACCTCCGGGAAGATGTAGTTAATCGTGTATGTAGTCCGGTCCGTCGAGTGATTCTCCTGCACGGGGACATTTTCCTTGGTCCAGTTCCCCGTGCCGCCGACCCGGTAGGCAAGTTGCAAACGCTTGGGGACATCGCCCGTGACCTCGGCCTGCACGGCAATCGGATCAAGTTGCGGCACCACCCAACCATTGGCCGGAGTTTGCACTGCAATGGTCGTGCGGTGTGGCCAGCGTGCTTTCGATAACGGATTGATAAACCTTTCCGAGCCGATGGCCAGATAGCTGGGTAGAGCGATGCCAAGGCCCGCCAACACCAGCGCGAATGTCCCGGCGATCAGTAGCCAGCGTCTGGCGGGCCCGATGGTCACGGCGGAGCCGAGCCGAGTCTGAGCGGCCCGTTCGCCGAGTTGTGTGACGGCCGACGCGGCGAGATGTTTGCCTTGCTCGGTTTGCATCTCCTGAATCTGTTCGGGCGAGTGAATGAACTCATAGAGTTCGAGCAATCCCTCTTCACCCGGCGGCGCGGTGGCATCGACGCGGGCCAGCACCTCGCGATCGCTCCAACGGTCGCGCAAGGGGCGCAATAGCGTGATCCAAGTCGTGATGCAAAGGCCCGCCACATAGAGCGCGAGCGTGGCGAGGCGTAGATACGTGCCGAGATGCAACCACCAATCGAGGAGCAACATGCCGACGAATAGAACGATACCGATCGCCAGCAGACGGCCCAATCCCGCCACACGAAAGAATGAAAAGGCGAAAAAAGCCGTCCGCGATTCATGTTCGAGCGTCTTTCAGATTTCCGCTTTTTCGTGATTTCATTCTTTCGTGTTTTCGTGATAGAGTTTTCAAAACTACTCCGGCTGCTTACGCGAGCCGGCTCGCATCTACTTCAATCCCACCTTCTCCGTCGTGTGATAGTCCAGCTTCACGCTCACGATGCGGCCATTACCGACGTCGGAAATGAACAGCCGCCGATCCGTCTGGGTGCCGACATAACACGCGTGCATCAGGCCCACTTCGTCGCCGCCGAGCGGAACTAGGCTCTTGGGCCCAGCACTATCGACATTGCCGTAACGACCGACACGCGTAGCGAAATAATCGAGCGTGAAGCGTGAGAACCAGCAAGCGCAACCGCCGCCGGCTTGACTGGCGTTGAAGCCCGCGAAACCAACACCCCCGTAGAGCCAGTTAGCTCCATCGACCCAGGCCGAGGAGAGAATCCCGTTCTGAAGCATCGGCTTGCGGTCGGGTTTCTCGGAGGCGGGCAACGGGACCGGTGCCGTGGTGTTCGAAGAGATGAATTTATTCTTTTTGGGCGGCATCTTGAGCATGGTTTCGCTCATGTGATCGAAATAGCGATCGCCATCCAAGACACGGGTCGGCGTGGCCATCAGATAGATATTGTCATCGCGATCCATGCCGATGCCGTCGATCTGCGGACAGCCGGGAACGGCATCTTCGTAGATCATGCGGCCATGCTTGTCGAAGACATGAACGCACGCTCCCGTGGAGGAGAACATCCGCCCCGGATAGAGCTTCGGCGTGTACGGCTTACCGAAGAGCGATTCACCTTGCCCGCCGACGCCCGCTTCGAATTTCTTTTCCTTGCTGCGATCTTCGCCAGAGAACCGATAAGCACATGAGACGACGACATGTCCCTTTGGTGAAACGGCAAAGCCCCCCTGGTGGTAGCAGACCGGCGACGCGGCAGGGATCACGAGCCCCGCGGTTGCCTTGCTGAATCGGCCGTACATCCCGCAACCGACCTGGGGCAGTTCCTCGCCGTAGTCGTAGGGTACTTCGCGCCACTCGGGAAACTTGTAGCGCACGATGACATTGGTCGTGCGCAGGTAAAGGTGCCCGTCCAGATCGAACGCTCCTTCGAGGGCATTGAAGGGTGTGTCGATCAGCTTCAACGCTCCAGTGTCCGGATCGATCTCCAGAAGTTGCTTGAACGCCTTGGTGGTGGCACTGCTGTCGGCCTCGCCGACGTAGAGCTTGCCGTTGACGGGATTGACGATCAACTGCTGAATGGCGTTCGACGGCGGCCGGGCGCGTACCGCTTGCTTGACGCCTTCCTCGCCGAAATCGCGGATGACTTTGAGTTTGCCGTCCTGCGGTTGCAACAGGAGGATACCGCATTTATCCCACGGGCTGGTCGTGCCACCGTTGCCGGGATGGACACCGCGTTCGAGATTCTGATTGCTGTCGCGGCCGAGCCAGATGGTCGGCGGTTCGGTCCAGGAATCGAGTTCGGCACTATAGAGAGCCACATGGTCGATGCCGGTGTAGGTGCTGTAGCGGCCCTTGAATTCCGGGATGGGGAGCAGGTACTCTTGCTTGAGTTTGGGGTCGTCGAACGATTGGTAGACCCGAACCTTGTTTTCGAATGTGGTGAGAGTCTCCTTGCCTCCCCGCTTGTGCAGATGGCCATTGCAGAGCAACCAAGTGAAGGCGTAGATCTCGTCTGTCTTGCGGTGGATCCGAACCAAGGCCGGCTTTTCGGTCGGGATCGATTTGAGCAGTTTCCCTTCGGATGTGAAGACCTGGATGCGGTCGTTCATGTAGTCGGAAATATAGACACGGCCCTTGCTGTCGAAATCGACCGAAGTGGGCACGGTCAACTGGTCGTCGCCTTTGCCGAAGACTTTGGGATCGGTGCTCCCCTTGAACACTTCCGGCGGCTTGTCGCCGTCGAGCTCCATCCGCATCACGCAATTGGTCACGTCGAAATTCAGCGGGAAACGCCAGCCGTAGCCGGAGAGATAGAGGTACTTGCCCGCCGGATCGATGGCGGCATGCGTGGGATAAATGTCCGCCGCCTGCGTCTTGTATTGCCATTGGATCTTGTCGAAAGAAACGACCGTGCGCGGCCCGACCATCTCCTTGCCGCCGCTGCTGCCGTCGGTGGCCAGACGATTGAGGCGGTCGCGGGCCAGCGCGATGCGCCCATTTCGCACTGCCATCGCCGACGCCCCGGCGCCTGACATGCCGAGAACATCGTAAATGCTGGCATTGTCGCCTGAGTTCAAGAGCGTCTGCGTGTAAACGCTATTTTTCACCGGCCACTTTTTGTTGTCTTGCGGGAATTCTTTCCAGTTCAACCCCTTCACCTGGTCGAGTTTGTCGGCCGGGAACGGGTAAATTGTGCGCTCGTATTCCCCGGTATGCGAGAATTTTTTCAACGAATCGGTGCCGCGCCCTTCGAACACATAGATGCCATCCTCCGCTGCCTGGATCAACGGAACCGCTTCCGCGAAACGCTTGTACGGCGACCAGTAGAGCGTCTTTTCGTATTGCGGCTTCAGTCCAAGTGACACGCGGACGGTGCAGGTCTTGCGGTTCTCGACGTAACGCCCCTGGTCGTCCTTGCCGTCCCAAGTGACAACTTGCGCCAGCGACTTTTTCTGCAACGGCGGCGGAGCTTCATCGCCGAGCACGCCGCTAACCAGATGGCGAATGATCTTGCCATCTTCCTCGATGGCGATGGTGACATCGCAATACGCCTTCGAAGTGAAGCGGATCTCGACGCGATCGCCCTTCGGGGTGACAGTGGGCTTTTCCGTGAACTCGTAGACTTCCTGCCGCTTGACAGCGAACTCGTCGCGATCCGCGGCCAGTGCCGGGAACGCAATCGCCGCGACGCCGAGCGCGATCAGGTAGAATCGGTTTTGCATGGTTCAAAATCCTCGTTCGAATTTACTTCACCATCACCGTTTCAGTCGCATGATAGCCAAGCTTCACGCTCACCACCCGCCCATTGCCGGGGTCGGCGATGAACAGGCGTTTGTCGGTATGTGTCGCCACGTATGGGGCGTAGAACAGGCCGACGCCATCGCCCGACAATGGCACCAGGCTCTTTGGCCCCGCACTATCGAGGTTGCCGTATTGGCCGATGCGGAGAATCAAGTTCCCGTTCGAATCGACGACAGCGACGCTGCAATGGTCGATCTCCGGCGCGAACGATCTTCCCAGATAATCGAGGGCGAAGCGAGCGTTGTAACAGTCGCAGCCGCCGCCTGACCGAGAAGCATTCTTGCCCGCGAAGCCAACGCCACCGTAGAACCACTCGGCCCCTTCGACCCAGGTCGCGCCGGTATGCGGGTTCGATACATCCGGCGGCCGTTTCGGTTTGACGGCATCGGCAAGCGGCACCAAGGCCGTCTCGGCCGTGCCGATCACTTTGTTCTTCTTCGCCTGCACCTTGAGGAGCGAACCGGTCATGTCGTTGAAGTAACGCTCGCCGTTGAACATGCGGGTCAGGTTCGACATCACGTAAAGATTGTTGTCGCGATCCATGCCGAGGCCGTCGAGCCGGTTGATCCCGGGCACGGCATCGTCGTAGAGCATCTTGCCGTGCTTATCCCAGACATGCACTTCGCCCCAGGGCGTCCGGCCCGGAAATGCGGGGGGCGTATACGGTTGGCCGAGGTTCTGCTTGGGCGTGTCGTAAATGTCCTTCCGCGTGACGATCTCGACAGTGTTATTGACGGCCACGACCAGATGGCCGCGCAGCGAGACGGTCATGCCGCCATGATGATGCAAGCCCGCATTCTTCACCGGCAAGCGCAAGGCCGACGTCACCTTCGCGACCCGGCCATCGCCGCTCGAACTGGTGCGGAGGCCGTTGACCTCTTCGCCGTAATCCCAGGGAACCTCACTCCAGTTACGCGGATTGAATCGAGCCACTTGATAAAAGGTACGCAGATACGCCAGGCCGTCGGCATCGAAGCACATGTCTTCCGCATCGAACGGGAGATTCACAATCTCAACTTTTTTGGTTTCTGGATCGACGCGCACGACATCCTTGAATGATTTCCCCGCCGCGGCCTGGCCTTCATTGAGGTAGAGCATCCCCGTAGCGGGATCGACGTTCAGGCGTTGCCGGGCGTACTCAGCCGCTTCGGTGCGAACGACGCTCTTGACGGCATCTTCGTTGAAGTCGCGTTTCTTGGTGAGCTTGCCGTTGGCGAGCGTGTAGAGGCTAACGTTGGTGTGCTTGATACTCTCCTTGGTGAGAATATCCTGTCGGCCCCACTCCTTGCAAAACCAGATCGTCGGCGGTTCCGCGTGTGCATCGAGTTCGGCACGGAAGGCGAAACCGTTGCTGCGGATGAAGGTCGGGCCCAACGGCAGCGGCAGCGTTTGCACGGGTCTCGGATCGGCGAACGATTTCAGGATGGTGAGCGAGCCGACTCTATCGGTGTCCTCGCGTTTCGGGATCGTATTGGTCGGCATCACCCAGGAAAACACGTAGATTTCGCCGGTCTTCGAGTGAATCGCGACCTGGGCCGGTTTCGTCGCGGCGATCGATTTGAGCAACTCACCGGCCGGGCTGAAGACCTGCACGCGATCGTTGGCGTAATCGCTGACATAGACCCGCCCTGCTCCGTCGACCGCGACGGAACTCGGGATCTTGAATTCCTTCGCGCCGGTCCCCGTGGCCTCAGGCTTCGTGCTGCCCGCGAAGATCTCGAGTTGCTTCCCCTCGGCGAAATCGATTTTCGCCACCACCGGCAACCAACTGTAACCGGCGATGAGCACGATGTCGCGCGTCGCCTGTTGCCCATGGGCGTAGACGTAACCGGTGAGATACAGGGTCTTGCCATCTGGACTGAAAGCCGAACTGCGCGGATGAACCTGAGCGATATCGCCGCGTTTATTCAACGGAAGCGGGAACGATGTCGCCGGGCCCGTGATTTCCAATCCGCCGCTCGACCCGTTGGTTGCCAGGCGATTCAAACAGAGTTGGGCGAGTGCGATCCGCGAATCGCGCACCGCCAACGTGGACACCGCGTTGCCCCACACCGAGCCGTGATAGTTGTTGTGAACATCGATGCCGATATTCAGCTTGGGATCGAACCCGGCATTGGTGCCGCTCGAAAGCAAAGTCCCCTGGTGAAACCCCTCGCGCATCGGCAGTTCCAGCCCATCTTGCGGCATTTTGAACCAGTGTAACCCTTTGACGTTGCGAACTTGATTGGCGGGGAAGGGATAGATGGTGCGGAGATAGTTGCCATCATGATCGAAGAGCCGGAGATGATCGAGCACCCGGCCGTCGTAGACGTACACCCCTTCCGGGGCCGCCGCCATCAAGCAGGCCTCGGATTGGGTGCGCTTTTTGGGTTCGCTGTACAAGTCGCTTTCGTAATTCGCCTTCAGGCCGAGCGAGACGCGGACGCGCATCTTGTCCTTGTCGTCGATGTAATTGCCCTGGTCGTTCTTGCCGTCCCAGGTGATTTTTTGCACGAGGGAGTTTTTCTGAAGCGGCAAAGGTGCCTTGTCGCCCAGCACGCCGCTGATCAAATGGCGAACGATTTTGCCTTGTGGGTCTTCGATGACGATCGTCACATCGCAATAAGCCTTAACGGTGAAAGAGATGTCAACCTTATCGCCGGTGCGAGTTACTTGCGGTTTCTGGGTGAATTCAAAAATCTCCTGGCGTTTGAGTTTGAATTCGTCGGGGGATTGGGCGCGCGTGGACGTGGCGTCAAAGACGGTGAGGAGGCAGAGCGCGGTGAAGAGTCGAGATTTCGAATTCATGATCAACCCTCCGCAGGTGTCACGTCTTCCCCAACAACAAATCCACCACCCAACAACCGCGAACATGCGGCCCGTTGCCCCGGCAATGGGTGATCATCTCTTCGCTATCACAACCGGCATCCATCAGGGCGTCGGATAAAATCGGCATTCGGTCGAAGGCACGTTCCTCGTAAATGGCTTCCGCAATATCGACGACTGTTGATGTCAGCCAGCGGTCGTCGATCGCCACTGGGCGAAATGGATTGCCGCTGACCTCGCGAATCAATTTCGCTTGTTCCGCACCTAGTACCGCACTCGCATCGGATTCTATTCGCCGTACTTTCGTACATCGCATCCGGAAATACTCTTCTTCCGCAAGCCATTGCGGCGCATCTGGCAATTGGCTTGCGGCATAAGTTCCGGCAGCAAATCGGGCACACATCGCGGCGGATTTAGCTCCTTGCTTCGATGGCGATTCTAAACAATGTTCGCATGCTGCTGCTGCGAAGTCCAATGCCTCCTCCCACCTGGGCGGAGGTGATGCCACGGGGTCAAGGTCGCACCAAGAGGGAATCATTTCTTCCGATCGTCGTTCAGCCTCGTTGGAGGCATCTCGAGCCAATTGCCATTGAATACCGATTTCTTCCTCCGTTATTGAGCCATCAGCGTAGTTCTCCGCGACCAAAACGGATTGCTGACTCCTTGCATCAGGGATGAGGTGCCAGATGCGACGACAACAAGCGTATGCAAAGAGGCGCAACTTTCTGTCACTCAATCTTCCCTCGATGAAATCGAGCAAAATATCTGGATCAGTTGCCTCGAGCCATTGTTTTTCTTTCACGAATCAGCGTCTCCTCACCTCTCATACAACGGCAAATACCCCAGGGGTGCCTGCAAAATCATCGCGGCCATCGCCGTCGTGTACATGATGTTTCCCGTCTGATCGGGAAACTCGCCGTCTTTGCGTTGCATCGCAGTCAGCACTTCCACGCATTTCTTGAACCAGGGGACGAAGAACGTGTCGCCGCAGGAGTACATGGCCAGGCTGGCGTAGAAGCAGCCGAAGATGATGAAGCGTTGCTCCTTCAGGTCTTCGACGGTGTATCGCTGATACTCGTAGGCGATCTTGTCGCGGGCGGGGGCGATGAGTTTGTGGTCGAGGTCGCCGTGGTTGCTCAAAGCAATCACCCCCGTTCCACCGAGACTGGGGGCGGCTTGTAAACCAAAGGTACGATAACGGAAGTGGCCGTCGGGCATGGCACATTGCTCGACAAACTTGACCCCTTCCTCGATCGCCTTGCGCGGCACCGTGAAGCCCGCTTTCTTGGCGACGCGCAGAACCCAGAGGACATTCGCGGTCACCGACATATCGCTTAGGCCCTCGCGGCTCATTTGGTAGCGCCAACCGCCGTCGAGGTGCTGGCTGCGCAGAATCACTTGCACCGCCTTCGAGAGCACGTCCTTGGTTTCCGGCCGCCACGGCATGTCGCCGTAACCGAGCAACAGGGCCAGCGTGGATAGCGCATGTTCGTAGCCCGGCCCATACGGATTGCTGCCCTTGCCGACGATGACGCCACTGGTCTGAGCATTCTTGAGCAAGAACTCCAACCCGCGATCGATCTGACGGCCAAATTTGCCCATCCGCGGCCGGCTTCCCTCGGCCATGAAGGCCAGGACACACAGGGCCGTCACGCCGGTGTTGGAGGTGAACTGGGTATCTGACCAGCCGCCGTCGGACTCTTGCGATTTGGCCAGGAATTCCAGGGCCTTGTTGCTGAGGGCGCGAACGTCGTCGGTCAGCAGGTCTCGCGAGATCGTATTTCGTTCGCTGGGCCGGGGCAGCACCAGAAAGGCGGGATCGATCCCCGGCGAGGTCGGCCCCTTCTTGCGGTCGCGCTCGGCCAGTAACTTCTGCGGATCCTCGGCGAACGGATTGGTTTCGACGGGGAGCTTACCCTTCTTTTTTTCTTGGCTCAAGGTCGCGAGCGGAAGCACGGTGATGCCCACGCCAAGGGCGAGCAAGAGCGTCAGCCGTTGCATGCGTTTGTTCATAGCAGCCCCCACCATTTGCGGAGCGAGAGTTCCACGCTGACCAACACCAGGAAAAGGATCAAGAGCGGCCAACTGTCCCAGATTTCCTCGACCACTGTCTCGGTGCGGACCTGCGGTTCGATCGGGATGCTCTTGAGCAGCGCGTCGAGATCGTCCATGGTGCGATGATCGATCGAGTGCCCGCCGGTACGTTGGGCCAGCGTTTCCATGCTCTTCAGATCCGCACTGGTGTCGGCCTCTTCGAGCGATTGCATCCGCACCTGAAAGCCGTGCTTCACGTCGTAGATCGGCTTGGCATCAGATGGGGCGTCGGGGGCCGTTTGCCGGGCGTGAACGACCATGCTGCCAACCCGCCGAGCCCGATAGTTGCCGCGATAAAGCGGTTCTCCCTGGGCGTCTAGCGTCAACGGCACCATGAAGGGATCCTTCGCCTCGCTGGCGACCGCGACATAGAGTTGCTGTCCCGCCAATTGAGCGAGCAAGGCCGGATCGAGAACGCGTAGGCCGATCTCGACGTTCTCGCCGGGATTGTAACTCCGCCGATCGGTCGTGAGGGCCACTTGCTGCTGCGTGCCGAGCAAGCGTGCTTCGCCCAGGTAGCGAATCATCCGCGTCCAGAGGCGGTCGTAGTCGTAGCTCTCCGAGGGATAGCGCCACTGCCAAAGGGCATCGAGTGCCGAGAAAAACACCGCACCGTCGTCGTAACGGTGAATGGCCATCAGGCTCGCCTCGCCGGCGACTTTGCCCTCTCGTTCGAGCAGACTGATCGCCTTGGGCTTCAAGCTCATGACCGGATGATACCACCAGAAGTTCAATTTCTGGAACGAATCCCAGATCTGCTCGTTGACGTTCTGGTCCGTGGTGGAAAGGAAAATCGGGTGGTTCTTGCCGCGAGCCGTGCGGACCGCTTTGAACGGTTTGTCGAAGACGACGTCGTGATCGAGGTTGAGATTCTTGTCGATTTCCACGGGCAACATGCCGCGAATCTTGGCGGCATGAACTTGCACCAGCTTGGCCAACCCGTGGCTGCGGCCGGTCAAAACCATCAGCCCGCCGCCGGTGCGGACCATGTTTTCCAGGCCGGCCAACTGCTGCGTCGTGATACCGTTGGGATCGACGTCGAAGAGAATACAAACGTCGTACGCCTGCCAATCCTTGAGGGTCGCGGGCAAGCGTTCGATGACCGTGTTGCCTTGATGAATGTAGTCGACGTCGGCCGACTGCAAAAAGGTCGAGACATCGAGAATCGGATCACGCAACAGAGCGGGGACGAGGTAGTAGTACTCGCGCGACGGTTGCCCGGCGATCAACAGCACTTTGAGCGTCCGCTTGACGACTTTCACCGAGACCTCAGCCACGTTGTTCTCGACGTTCACCTCTTCCGGCTGCCTCGGCAGCGAGAAGCGGAACTGGCGGAGTCCTTCGGTCATCGGGATCGTGATGATCGGCACGTTCTGCTGGCCGCGTTGAAGAATTAGCTTGCGGCGAACGACTTCCTTGTATGGTTGCTGGGTGTCGCTGCCGTCGCGTTCTTCGAGCGTCAATTCGGTGGCGAGCGGCGCGCTGATCTGATTCGTGACCTTCACTTGAAACGTCAGCACATCGCCAAGGCTTGCTTCGGCGCCGACGTTGATTTCGTCGATGCGGAGGTCGCGTAGCGGAAACTCGCTCCCGAGCGTGATGGTGTGAACCGGCACCTTGGCGGCATTGGCTTGCTCGGCCGCGCCCGGCAGGTCGAGGCCACCGGTCTGCCGGCCGTCCGTGAGCAAAAGCATGGCCGAGACCTTTTCGCCCGAGAGTTCACGCAGGCCGTCGGTGAGGGCATCGCCGATGTTCGAATGATCGCCGGTCGGCAACGGATGACCTGCGAAGAGTTCATCGCGGGTCAAGGGAGAATCGGTGTCGCTGGGTCGGTGCGGCAGTTCCTTCATCAAGCTCAACGCATCGGAGAACGTGTAAACCCGCACTCGGTGGGTACGGCTGAGTTTTTCCTGGGCTTTCTGGGCGACGAGTTGAGCGGTGTGATAGCGAGTGCGGCGATCAGGCGACTGTGCCTGCGAAAGCGGATTATCGCGGCTATCGGGGAAGCCCATGCTGAGCGATTCATCCACGAGCAACGCGACGACGGGCAAGCGTTCCTCGGTGCGCGTGTGCTGATAAGCAGGCCGGGCCAGCGTGACAAGTACCAACAACGCGACGGCACATCGCATCAGCCAGAGAATGACGGATTGCCCGAAAGACAGACGGTATTCACGCCGTGTTTCCCGGTAGAGGACGAAGCTGTAGAAGCCGACCAATACGACGGCCAGCACCGACAAATAGAGGAGCGAGTTCGCGGTGATCAATGAAGTCATGGCGCTGGCCCTCCGCCGCGACGACGGCCGAAACGCCAGGCTTGCAGCGACTCGAAGGCTAACACCGCCGCCAGGATGCCGACGATCCAGGGAAACAATTCCGTGACCGTGTGCAGCTTCGCGGCCAGATCCTCGATCGATGTTTCCGGCCCGACCCAGGTGCTATTGCCGGACGGGATTGCCTCGCGGAACTCGGATTGGCTCAGCCGTGTCAGTTCGCTCTCTTCCGGGTTCATGTTGACGACGAACCGCCGCCGGGCCAGCACTTCCTCGATGGCCTCGATCTGGTAGTTCCCTTGCTGCGTCGTCTGGTCGAAAACGATCCGGTAGGCGTCGCTACTACCGGCCTGTTTCTGCGGCGTGAGGCGATGCTTGCTGCCATCGGGGAAACGAAGAAGAAGATGCTGATTCGACATAAGCACCGGTTGATCGAAGCGTTCGCCGACGATCAAATTCACGTCGGCATCGGCATTCCCGACCAGGTAACGCAAGAGTTCCTGCACCAGCATCGGAAACTCGGGCAACACAGGCAGAATGCTCCAGCCGAGGCCGGGTGTCATGTTGGCGAGCAAGACTTTGCCGCGGCCAAACGGTTTCTCCAGAAGGGCGGGGACCCCGTTGGAAAGCGGCAACACCAGCGTGGTCGGCGGCTTGACGTCGATGCGCACCCAGCGAAGAAACGCGGCATCATTGCTCCCCGACATCCGGGCGAATTGGCCCAAGGCGGGATGCGACGTCTCGCCATAGCGCGGGAAGACGGGCTCCTCTTTTTTCTCCGTCGAGACGGCCCCCTTCTCGAGTAACAGGCCTGGGAGCAGGCCTTTGCCCTCGCGGAAGAGGAACTTGTTGTATTCGTACAGATTCACGTTATCGTTCAGAAACAGCCAGAGCGAACCGCCGTCGGCGACGTAGCGTTCAAGCTGGGTGGCCATCGCTTCGTTGAGTTGGGCCGTGCCCGCGAGAACGACGACAGAGTAGGTCGCTAAGTTCTCGTAGGAGACCCGCGACGGCCGTACCGTCCGCACATCAAAATGCGATGGCTTCTCGACGCCCGGATGGCTCGGCGGCCGGATCGACTTGGCGAAGTAGCTCGTTTCCACGTTCGGCGTTTCGGCCGTTTCATCGAGAATCAAGATGCGTAAATCGTCAGCCACGCGGCAGAGATATTGCCGGCGGTTGTCGAGCCGATAGTCGTCGCCTTCGACAAGGACTTCGACCAGATACTCGCCCGCCTTCGGAAAGCGGTACTCGAATTCCAACGGCAACGGACGTTCGCTCATCGGCACTTCGCGCACCGCCTTTTTGTCGCCATCGACGAGGAAGGTCACGGTAGCCTTGGCGTCAACGGCCGGCTTGCCGCGCGATTGCACTTCCGCCTGGAATTTGACTGTCTTGCCCGCCGAGAGCAGGTACTCCTCCGGTTTCAGAAGAGTCACGAGGTAGTTGAACTTCGCGTTGCCGCCGACATCGACGAGAAAGGTCTCGCAGGAGTTGCCCAAGTCGCTGAAGGCTTGCGTGACGTCGCCGGTCGAGCCGCTTCGTTGCCAGGTGAACGTTTGAAAATCGGTGAAGATGTAAAGCTCGGCGGTGTCGTTCGTTTGCTTGGCGAGCGACTCCTTCACCCAACGCAGTGCGGCCGACATCGGTGCGGCCCCTACCGTCGGCCGCAGGCTCTCGATCTTGGCGGCGACGGTGAGGAGATCGCCCTCGTTTTCGATCACGGGCATTGCTCGATCGGTCAGCATCACGACGGTAACCTTGCTGCCATTGGGCAAAGCACGCACGACCCCTGCAGCCTTTTTCTGCGCCAGGCCAAACGACGTGGTGACGTCCACCTGCTGCTGCATACTGGCCGTGGCATCAAGCACGATGACAATGTGCCGCTCGCGCTGCCCGCCGACCCAACTCTGTTTCAGCAAAGGACGAGCCACAGCCAACACGCATAGAACGATGGCGAACATCCGCAACAGGAGCAGAATCAAATCCTGCCGGCGGACCTTCTTCTGCTCAGGGTTTTGCAGAAGGAACCGGATGGTGGGCAGTTCGATGTGCCGTTTACGGCGGCGAAAGAGCCATTCAATAATCCACGGCAAGGCGAAAGCCGCCAGGGCGATTAATATGGCCGGGTGCAGAAACATTGATGGCATAGAAGGAATATGTAACCCAGGCAGGATGGTTCGAGAGGTGGGTTATTATCGATGAATGGGTGGGAGATGTCAACGAAATGGAGTGTTTCACTTAGCGGTTGTCATTAAACATTGAATTTCAAAAATGAACCGAGCCGCTTGCGGCGGAGCGTGCAACGCTCCGCCGCAAGCGGC
>JAIOQJ010000788.1 GCA_021413475.1 Planctomycetota bacterium
AAGTCTTCTACAACCAACAACGCCGCCACTCGACCCTCAACTACCTCTCGCCCGCCGAGTTCGAACATCCCCTGTAACCGTTAATCCCGTGTCCACGAAAAAGGAACTCGTTCACCAAGAAGACTACGCTACCCGAGCCGACGCCCGAGCCAGCCTCTTCGAATACATCGAAGTCTTCTACAACCAACAACGCCGCCACTCGACCCTCAACTACCTCTCGCCCGCCGAGTTCGAACATCCCCTGTAACCGTTAATCCCGTGTCCACTTTTCGTGGGGAATTCCAGAGCCGTTTCCGCAGGGCTTCGCCACTTTCGGTACAAAATGAAGGTAATGGCGAGAAGCAGAAGCCCCAAAATGATTTCATTCATCTTTGCACCGAGACAAATACTCTTTGCCGCTCATTGCGGCATCTCCTCGATACCGGCACTGCTGATCTTCAAGGACGGGCTGATTGTGGACCGGCATGTCGGCGTGAGGAAGACTGGCAAACTGCAAATGGTCTTCGTCATCTTGCCCGATCTAACGAATTGTGACGATCGAGACTCGATTTCGGTACTCTCCTGGCTCATCCCCATACAACCGTTTTGTGATCAACCTCGAAGCCACACTCGTCGCAATGAGGCTTGGCAGCGGTTACTTTGCCTTGCTGACACCACGGGCATTCATCCGTATCCAGGAGCAGTTTGCACTGATCTCCCAGCGTGACGCCACAGTGCGAACACGACCGGTTTTGAAGCTTGAAGTCCCAAGTACCCCAGCACTTCGGGCAGCGATCATGCGGCACGATCTGGATTCCTTCCTTAACGACGTATCGTTGCGGGGTTGAATCGCCTCATGTGCGGAATGGTTCTTTGCCTTCTGAGGAAGAAATGCCGGTTGTCAGCAACGGAAGAGCACATTCACGATCCTCGTCGAAGACGTCTACGGTGATTGTGACGGAGGCAATTCGCTTTTTGCCGACCACGCCGCTGAGTTCCGCCAGCAATTGCCGAATTTCCGCCGACTCGAGCTGTTTCTCGGCAAGCTCGACGAATTTGTCGAGCAGCGGCTCGGTGGCATTGAAATCAGCGGCGTTCATGATTGATCCTTCCGAATTCAAGCAATTATCGAGGCAATCACGGCTTCCTCGCTACTTGTCCTTCGCCGCTTCAACTGGAGCGAGAAGCAGAGCATCACCGTCCGCTGTTTCTCCTTGATAAAGCACCCAGCGAAAATCTGAACTGAACTTGCAGATATGGGAGGGGACTTTCATTTCGTCTGCCGTCTTCAGAATGCACATCTTCATCCTCGTGACATCAATGAGTGCCAGCCTTCTCCCATTGAACTTCAAGTAACGTGGACTAACCCATTGAACGCAATCCTCGCCGACGAAACGTTGATCGTCTTCATGAAAGACGAACCGCTGCTCCTTACCGCTTTCTATTTCGGTGACAATCAGATCATCTTTGCCGACTCGCACTCGGCGTTTTCCATCAGGTGAAATGCCGACCTCGGTGCGAGCGTCAGCGTCTTGGCGTTTTAATTCGCCTGTAATGGGATCGATCGAATACAAATCGGAAGGTTCCTTCTTGTCGATTCGCCAGCGATTGGTCATGGCCAGGCACCGCAATCCTGCGTCGGTTTGTTTCCACCCGATGACCGTTAGGTCTTTGCCTGGCAATTCAACGATCTTCTCCTTTCCCGTTTCACGGTCGATGATGATAGTGATTTTGGTCCGTTCCTTTTCGTCAGTTTTGTCTTTCCATTGACTCATTGCAATGAAGCGAAAATCTGACGAGCTTGGAGCCTCCGCCAAATTGAGGTCTTTTTCCGGGCCTCGCAAGAGTTTTTTTTGTTCCCTTTATCGACCCACCAAATTCGCATCGGATCCGCCGAGCTTTTGACATCCGGGTCTTCGGCAACGCCCTCTTGAACAAGAAGTGTCAAGTCATCGTTTAGAACATGCACTTCCCACGGTGAGAATTCGAAACGAGCAATCTCGAATGGCATACCAGTGGGCTTTTCCAGAGGCAAAGCGAAGATCGTCGAGTTAACTTGATAGACAACGAATTGATCCTTGGATGTGAATGAATAGTGTGCAGATCTCCGTGGCAGCAGTTTGATTGGTTGGCCGATTGTTGGACCTGTGCGGGTACACGCCTTCGCAATGGCGTGTCCATAACTTGTGGCATCGTACACTTTAGTCGGAGTCCGTTGCGGCTCACCAACACGGCAGAGAGCATTCCGCTTCATGTGGCTCGGATATCTGGGCGTTTTCCGGCTCATGCTTCGTTGGGCCAGAACTTCCTCGACGGCTCGGCGAGGCGAGAAAAGGAAATCGGCAGGATCTGGCGTGAAGAACTCGCGGAGCAAAACTTGAGCCCGAGGCCCAATCGCCACGATGCGGTCCTTGCCTCGATGAATGTTCTTGTGCTGAATCGGGCGATATAGCCAGACGTCCCCGTCGGTTTCGATATCCGCCCGGCGAATTGTGCAAGCTTCACCCGGCCGGCAACCGGTGAGCCGCTGAAGTTCGATCAGCCCGCGGACATGCCGGGTGAGGTAAGGGAGGGTTGCGTCAACCACTTCGTCGGCGATCGGTAAGACGGGATCCTTCTCCCGGACTTGCGAACGGCCCCGCTGCAATCCCGAAACGGCAGCCAAGGCGGTGAGAGCGGTGGCGGGAATCATTTCCTCGGCGACGGCGAACCGGAACATTCTTCGAATGCGGTTCACCCGCTGATTGATCAGGCTTCGGCACCAGCCGACTTCGATGAATTTCTGACGCACCGCTTTGAGCGCCAGAGGGCCAAAGTCGGCCGCATTCTTATGGCCGTAAAGCTCACGAACGTACCGCACCACGAGTTTGTACTCCGAAACTTCGTGGGTCGTTGATCCATCCGCGCGGACGTAATGCTTCTCGGCGTGCTGAATAAAGGCCAAGAGCACTTCATTCACGGTTATGCGGCTTCGAGAGGTATCAGTGGCTTTATGTTCGTTAAGAATGCGTGCCAGTTCGAGATCCGCATCACGGCTGCCCCAAGGCCCGAGCGTGATGGTGCGGCGTTTCCCGGCATCGTACATGTCGATGACGGCAGCGCCTTTATGGCAACGAACTTTGGGAATTGGATTGCGAGGTCGCGGCATCGGATACCCCTGAATTGCGGGAGTTCCCGCAAAACTGGCATCTTGAAGCCGCGCTCTCGACCATCGAGAGGTAAGCGTAAAAGCTTCGGCGCACTTGAGTTACAGAATGGGCAGAACCGGGGTTGAACCGGTGACCTAGCGATTTTCAGTCGACCGACTTACCATCGTCGCCCGCAAGCAAAACTCCGCGTTTCTCCAGGATTTCCCGCACAAAACTGCTTCCAGAGGAGGCCTATGCCTTTGCATGATTTACTTCTTTTTGCTCAGGATTCAACTTATTCTGTATCATTCTGTACCGCGTTTGAGTTTCACCGAATAGGGATTCAGGCTTCAGCGATGTCGTCCGCTAAGAGGTCCTTCGCCCATCAAGATCTCGGGTAAGATGGAATTGCTTGGCCATAAACCGACGAACAGTAAGGGGCATGGTATGACCGGCAACTACACGCACACTCGGCCAGAAACCTTGCGGCAGCAGATCGAGGCGGCATTGTAAAGTTGACCCGCACCCGATCTTAAACGCATCGGTCCGGCACGCCCACGTCCGATAACATCGCTTTAGCAAAGCGTCTTTTTCCGCGAAATGAGACATCGCCTATCATGCGAAAAACCCAAGTTTTCTAGGCGTTTTCGTCAATTTCTGCGAGCGTCCAAACTAACTGTCCAGTTCTGGTGTAGCAGTAATCGGCTCCGGATCGCACTTGCAATGCGTTTCGCACGTCAGGCAATGGCGGCATGTCTCGCCGGAGCATTCGCATTGTTCGATGGAATTCGCTTTGCGGCGTTCGCAGCAAGAGCACGTAATCATCTTTCCCTTAAGGCAGCGTCGTAGGAGGCGTGAGCGTTTCGCCCACGTCCCATGCTTTAATCGCTTGAAGCATGGTGGATGGGGTGAACTCGCAGTCGGCCCAGCGGATCACCTCCCCCGCTTCGTCCGTCACGTCATATTCCGGGATAAGCCTCATGTTCATGTCTAGCGGACATTTGCTCCACAGCTCGCAGGCCTGTTCCAGCCATTCTCTGGTCTCTTTGCGATGGTCGAGATCGAGCTCAAAGTAGTACGTTCGGAAGTCAGCGAGTTTCTGATCGAACTCCATTTGCTGAGACAGAATGATGTCTTCACCCATGATCGACTCCATGAAAAATGCCGGGTCGTTCTCTCCAGCGTCGCCCAGTCACCGAAGAAAAGCGATCCCGGCAGGGTCAGTATAAATGGAATTTTAGGAAAAATGGGAAAAATTCAGCCGAAAAAGAATTTCGGCAAAATTTCAAGAAATTGAACCATTTTGGCTCAATCGGTATCTAAAATGACGTGAAGAGGGGTCGGGAAAGCTCGCAAATTGCCTTGACCAGATTAAAAATGCAGGTAAACTTCCCCTGCCCAATCAGTCGATGGAACCAATGGCCTGGGAGTGCTTCGGCACGTTGGGGCCTAAACCCCTCCCGGGCCTCCATTTTTCCCCGCCTGCCCACCATGTACCTACTGTATACCGACGCATCCGGCACGCCTCAACTCAGCGACGTGAATTCACGTCATTATGTCCTTGTTGGCCTGGGCATGCACGAAGGAACTTGGTTTGCTCTGAATAAACGGCTGAATCGGCTGAAGGGTTCGTATTGCGAAACCGGGCGAGACTTCGAATTGCATGCAGCCCAATTTGCGTGCAGTATCAATGAGCAAAACGAAGATCCGAACTTCGGCGATCTTTCATGGACAGATCGACGATCTGCCGTAACAGCAATTCGAGTACGAAAGATAGCAGCAGAGACCACCCCTGAAGGGAAACGGAGCCGGAGAGAGAAATACAAAAGGACTGAACCTTTCATTCATCTGACTCGGCAAGAGAGATCGAGGCTTTTGGAAGACGCATTGCATTTGGTGAGCGGCCATACCGGTATAGTCTTGTTTGGTGAAGCAATTTCTAAATCGCATCCGGGCGTTACGGCAGCAACGAAAGATCCCGTTCATCAAGCATTTGAACAAGTCCTATCACGGTTCGATGCGTTTCTTAAACGAAAAGATGATTGGAAGCTTGGGCGGGCCGTTAATAATGGATTGCTAGTTCTTGATCACGATTATTCGACTGAATCGGCGATCCTAAATCAATTCAAGAACTATAGGGATAGCGGGCATCCATGGGGAAAACTGGAGCATGTGATGGATGTTCCGTTCTTTGCTTCAAGCGAGAAAGTGTGCGGCCTGCAATTGGTAGATATTTGTGCGTATGCAGTGCGCCGATATCTCGACACTGGTGCCAAACCAGGGAGCCATGAGGAACGAAATTTCGAAAGAATATTTCATCGTTTTGACCGGGATGCATTTGGAAAGTTGCATGGATTGCGGCATTACACGCCATCTGGTAGTTGTGCTTGTCTAATTTGCCAGCAACGGGGGCATGCGATTGCTGTAATTCCCCCTGCACCGGTGACTACATTGCCTGCCACTGCACCGCCTACCTCGTCCCATTAAAATTTCTCCCCTGCCTTTCGACCGTCGCCATCGCAGTGTTTCGTCGGAGGTTTCATAGCGAACGCGCCCCCCGACGAAATGCGGAGAAGAGCGGCGGGTGTCAGCGCCGGTCTAAAAATAGTCCCCTTTGCCGACCAAGATGAGAACGACTGCTGGTTGCCCGACGAGGGTTTTGTGCAACGGTGCTGATGTCGACCCGAAAGGCGCCTCTTTATCGTCACCTCGGCATGATCCCACCACTATGCCGACAGATTTCACGGGCCGGCCGAAGCCTCTGCTCGACAATGACGCGCACATCACGGAGGTGATTTAGGTCGTGTTCCTGAATCCTGATCTAACGCCAGCTGATGGCTTTTGGAGCCTTTGCATCGCCTTGCGGATCGTCCCGTGAAAAGTTCGAAAATTTCCTTCTCTTCAACGGCCATCGTCTGAATGAGCCGGTCTGCCTAATCCGGCCTTCAGCATTTTTCCGCTCTTGACGCCAAGAGGTGTAGCGAGAATGTAGTGGCGCCACCAAATTGTCTGAATCCGTTGGCAAATCTGCTTCCGTCCGTGATAAAGGAAGAAGTCGCATGCGGCGGATGTGATTCACCGACCGCGCCCAGTTCTAAACGAGACTCGACGCACCATTGCCCTTCGCCGGGGAGCTTCCGATGTCAGAATCCCTTACCGGATCCAAAACGAGGTACGGGATCCCGCCGATTGGTTGCAACTTGGTGCTGAATTGGTTACGCTTCTCACTTCAAGTGCCGTCCCAGATCCATCGGAACCCACATCATGCGCACGGAAGCACTCGGTTGCACGCTATTGCTCGCCATCACATCATCGCTAACGGCAGCCGAACCAGCCCGCTTGGATCGCTTTGGTGATCCGTTGCCGAATGGAGCGATCCACCGGTTGGGGACCACGCGCTTTCGCCCAGCATCCCCACACGGCCAATTCGCTCTCTCGCCGAACGGCAAGGTATTCGCAACCGGCGAAAGTAGAGATGTAAGCCTCTGGGACGCCGAAACCGGCAAGCCGCTCTGGTCGAGCCGGCTGCCCGGTGAAATGAAATGCGATCGCCTCATGTTCTCTCCGGACGGCCAGAAACCGGCACCTGGGTGTGCGGCTACGCCGACGACATGATCTCCTATATTCCGTCGCGCCGAGTTTGGGCCGAGGGAGGCTACGAAGGCGGGCCGAACCTGTTAGAATATGGTCGCCCGCCATTGCGATGGGCTGGCGATATTGAAGATCGAATCGCCGCTGCCGTCAAGAAATTGGTGAAATCGGTAGATAAGTAGTCGTCGGAATTATCGCATGACAACGGGAAGGTTCGCGATGAAGACATGCCTGATGCTAAGTGGATGGGCGGTGCTGATTGCGGGAACCACGTGGGCAGCTGACCCCAAGAATGACGTGGCCCTTTGGCCGCAGTTCCGCGGGCCGGGTGGCCAGGGACACATTTCTGGGGCGGTCCCGGACGGATGGGGAGAGAAGAAGAATGTTGCGTGGAAGACGCCGCTCGCGGGCAAGGGATGGTCGTCGCCGGTGATCGCCGGCGGCAAGGTTTGGGTGACCGCTGCCATACCGGCGGCGAACATGGGACTGAACCTCCAGGTGATCGGGATCGACCTGCAAACCGGCGAAGTCCGACACGAAGTCGGACTGTTCACTGTTTCCAAATCAGTCCCGCTTCACCCGCGAAACACGCCCGCTTCCCCGACCCCGGTTGTCGTCGGTGATCGGCTGGTTGCTTCGTTCGGAAGCGACGGAGTCGCCTGCATCGACATTGCGACCGGGAAGGTACTCTGGCGGAACGACAGTCTGAAAGTCAACTACGAAACCGGCCCAGGAAGTTCCCCGGTGCCGTACAAGAATCGGATCATCCTTCCGTGCGACGGAGCGGATGCTCAGTACGTCGTCGCCCTGGATGCAGCCACCGGCGAGGTGGCCTGGAAGACAGAACGGCCGGCGGCAGCCAAGCGGCCAGCCAGCGAGCGGCGGGCGTTCTCCACCCCACTGGTGATCTCGGTCGACGGACGCGACCAGGTCGTCATCCCGGGGGCGCATTGCGTTTACAGCTATGATCCGGAGAGCGGAAAGGAACTTTGGCGGGTCACTTACACCGGGTTCTCGAACGTCCCCCGGCCGGTGTTCGCGCACGGCTTGGTGTACGTGTCCAGCGGGTACTTTGCACACGAACTGATGGCCATCCGTCCGGACGGCAAAGGGGATGTGACCGCCAGCCATGTCATCTGGCGGCACAAGAAGGGCGTACCGAATGTTCCATCTCCGATCGTCGTTGGGAACCGACTGTTCATGGTTTCGGACCAGGGGATGGCGACCTGTCTGGACGCCAAGACGGGTGAACTGAAATGGACCGAGCGGCTGCCTGGCACCTACACCGCCTCGCTGCTCGCCCAAGGCGACA
>JAIOQJ010000789.1 GCA_021413475.1 Planctomycetota bacterium
CTCGGCTTCAGCCGCGACGGCTTTCACTTCCACCGGCCCGACCGCCGGGCATTCTTGCCGATGTCCGAAACCAAGGGCGATTGGAACTGGGGCAACGTGCAATCGGCGGGCGGCGGTTGCGCGATCGTGGGCGACAAGCTCCACTTCTATTGCAGCGGCCGGAGCGGCACCCCCGAAAACCGCGAGGCGGGCGGTTCCACAGGTCTGGCCATCCTCCGCCGCGATGGCTTCGTTTCATTAGAAGCCGACGAAAAGGAAGGCACGATCACCACGCGGCCGATCACGTTCACCGGCAAGAAGCTCTTCGTCAATCTGGCCGCGAAAGCCGGGGAATTGCGGGTCGAGATTCTCGACGAAAAGAACCAAGTGATTGCGCCGTTCACGCGGGCCGATTGCGTAGCGGTATCGGGCGATTCGACGAAACAGGCAGTAGCGTGGAAAGCGACGGATGATTTGTCGTCGCTGAAAGGCAAAACCGTGCGGTTTCGCTTTCATCTGAAGAACGGCAAGCTGTTCGCGTTCTGGGTGAGTCCGGATATTCAAGGAAGTAGCCGAGGGTTTGTCGCGGCGGGTGGGCCGGGGTATGAGAATCATCGGGATGGTTAAAGTAATCGCGTTTCTTCGCAGGAAAGCCTTCCTACGAAGAAAATCGCGACACGCTACTCCTTCACCCGCTTGCACTTCATCAAGAGGCGCTCTTTCCCCTTGACAACAAAATCCTTCGGCCGAGGCTTTGCCGCCGAGCCGTTCACGTCCATACATTGGATGAACGTATCGCCATCGAGCACATAGATGGTTTTCTCGCATTCGAGTCCCATGCCGTGATCCATCGTTTTTGGCGAGGCGGTGGGATCGATGTAGATCTTTCTAACGTGTCCGCCCAGTGAATACTGAAACTCGTCTCCTTTGAATAGGACCTTCGGCAAGAGCGCGAGATCCTCGGCGGAGTACTCCTCGCCATCTCGGTGGTAATACACAATCTCCCAAGTCCCTTCGAGCTTGGCGAGTTCCTCCTTTATTAGCTCTTCCTTCGATATTTTCGGTGCCGGAGCGCCCCATGCGGGGATCGGCATCAAGGTGATTCCGATGAACAAGAAAGCCAGCCGCCTCATGTGAACTCCCGTCATGGGACATGGTTGATGGAGTTGAGTGACGGATTCTAGTAAAAAAGCCGACTCGATTGCAACAAGAAACGGGCGAACTCGAAAGGTGTCGACTTTCGAGTCACCGACACTTATGCTCTTGATTGGTGTTCATTCTAATAGTCGAACCATTACCCAGTCGAATTTGGATGGAGCGGACTCAATGCCGCGGAATCTCTTTCTCGCCTTTGCTTCGTTGATTCTGCTGACGGTGAAATCCACTCCGGTCAAGGCGGAAGATAAACCGGTCTTGGACAAGGCCGGATTCGAAAAGGTTGTCGTTCCCTTCTTGCAGAAACACTGCGTCGCGTGTCACGGCGCGATCAAGCCCAAGAGCGACCTTTCGCTTCACGATGTCAAAATCGAAGACCTCGCGAAAGGCACCACGGCCGTGCTTTGGTCGGGAATCCTCGAACGTCTAGCGACTGGGAACATGCCGCCCGAGGATCAGCCGCGGCCGGATTGCATTCAAACGGGCAAGGTCGCCGGCTGGATCCGCACCGAGCTAATCCGGACCGGCCACGGCAGCGACCTAGCATTCCCGGATAAAGGAAACCATCTCTCGCACGATTTGTTCTTCAACCAACCGAGCGACGCCCACCCGTCCACGCCGGCCCGCATCTGGCGCATTTCGCCTCACCATTACGAGGCCCGCGCTTGTACCGTGATGGGCCGCGCACCTCGGCCGCCGCAAGGATTTCAAGGCAAAGTCTTCATGCCGCGCCCGTTTGGGTTGCGCGGCGGGCCCGGGATTCAGGACTACTCGTTTCTCTACCGCATCGACGAAGCCCAGACCGAGCAACTACTGCTGAACGCCCGCGAGATCGCCCGGCGCATGATGGGCGGTCCAGGAGGCTATGAGGAGAAACCGACCGTTCATCGGGCCTTACAAACGTACATGAAGGTGACGACGCCCTACACACCCGAGCAGATTAACTCGATCGTGGAGTCGATGTCACAACTCATCCTGCGGCGGAAAGCGACCGAAGAGGAGGCCAAACGTTACACGTCCTACCTCGCGCAGCAGGTCGAAAAGCACGGCAACCTGAAAGGGCTCGAGAGCATCATCGCGGCGATTCTGCTCAATCCCGAGATCCTGTTCCGTTTCGAACTCGGCGACGGCAAGCCGGATG
>JAIOQJ010000666.1 GCA_021413475.1 Planctomycetota bacterium
TACTAAAAGAAGATCAAATTTCCCTCCCTGCCGTTTGCTTCTAAGTTCCGAGAATAGTCAACGGAGATACGGACGCGGTTTTCGAACGACTCGGAGGTCCTGAACGCTTTGCCCTTCCGCTCGCTGCCTATCGGTCGCTTCACGGGAGCAGACATCGTCCTTCACTGGTCGATGTGGCTGCTGCCCGTCCTTGTCCTTATCCGGGGACTGTACCTCTATTCCACGGACGAGGCTCTGTTACAGTTCAGCCTCGCCTTCGGGGTTTTTAGTTGTGTGTTCATTCACGAACTTGGACAACTGCTTGCGGCAAACAGATTGGGACTCGGGATACGTTCGCTGACGATTTACCCAATTGGCGGGTCGGCACAGTTGTCCGAAGTCAGCGAGCGGCCGTGGAAAGAGCTTCGCGTTTCATGCATCGGTCCAGCAACGCACTTGATCATTGCCGCCGCGATTTCATTCGGCTTGGTGTTTAGCGACCGATCGTTGTCACCTCATCTCGATTCACCAATCCCATTTCTCGAAACTTTTTTCAATCGCCTGTTCTGGCTGAACGTCATGCTGGCGACGCTCCATGTCATTCCCGCTTTTCCGTTGGATGGAGGCCGCATCTTTCGCGCGGCCCTCGCCCTTTCAGCGGGGCGATTGCGCTCCACCGAAGTCGCCGCTTTGCTTACTTCCTTTATCGCATTGCTGTTCCTCATCTGCGGTATGATCTGGATGAGCCACGTCTGGTGGCTGATCGCCATGGGGATCGTTATTCACATTAGCGGGCAGCAAGAATTGATGAAAGCACGCTATTTCGCATCGCTGCAACGTCAGTTACCTGATGTGTCGCCGCGAACGCCGATCATGATCCCGATCGAGCAACTTCTGGACGAAGAAAGCCGCCCGAACGAATCCGATTTCACGGGGATGATTTGGAACCCGCGCAATCATCTTTGGATTGTTTGGCGCGATGGACAACCGGTCAGTGCGAATGCGTTGGTGGGGGAGTGACGTGCAGGCAGCGACTTAGCGCTCGGTTTCACGAACAGGCGGAAAACCACGAAAGTGAGCGCGAAGCCGCAAGCGGCTCGAAAACACACGAGCCCGTGTCTTCAACAAGGATGGAGATGCACCCCTACTGATGACACGGGCTCTTGATTCCGTTTGTTGGATCGACCACTCGATTCCGCAACTTAACGGATAAACAGCATTTCGCGGTAGGTCGGCATCGGCCAGAGATCGTCCGCAACGAATCCTTCAAGTTTATCGGCCGCCATCCGCACCGCGTTCATGGCCGGGATGATCTTGTCGCGATAATACTTGGCATGGTCGATCGGCTCACCCGACGCGTGATGGGCGAGAGCCCCATCAAGAGCGGTCAGCGAACTCTGGAGCGTGCTGATCGAAGAAGTCAGCGTCTTGAGCAGTTCCAACTGCACGGTGGGATCGACCCCCGCTGCCTTCACCGCCGCCACGGAACCCGCGACCTCGGTTTGATACCGCAAGCAGGCCGGCACGATCATCGTCTTGCCCATGAAACTCGTCAAGCGAGCCTCGACATTGACCGTCTTGACATACTGTTCGCACAGAACGTAAAAACGGCTCTTGAGTTCCCCTTCCGTGAAGACCTTGTACTTCGTGAACAGGTCGATCGAATCCTTGCGAACGATGACCGGCAAGGCATCGACCGTATTCTTGAGATTCGGCAAGCCGCGTTTCTCGGCTTCCTTGTGCCATTCCTCGGAGTAGCCGTCGCCGTCGAAGAGAACCTTCTTGTTCTCCTTGATGAGCACGGGCAGGAGTTCCTTGATCGCGGCATGGAGGCTCTTGCCGGCCGAGATCGATTTCTCGAGAGCCGTTGCCACGAAATCGATCGATTCGGCGACGATCGTATTCAGCACCGTGTTCGGGCCGCCGATCGATTGCGAACTGCCGACCGCGCGAAACTCGAACTTGTTGCCAGTGAACGCGAAGGGCGAAGTACGGTTGCGGTCGCCCGCATCCTTAGGCAATTTCGGAAGCACATCGACCCCGATATCGAGCACCCCGCCCGGCTTGGTGCTCTTGGCATCGCCCTTTTCAAGCTGGTCGATGATGTCCTGCAACTGGGTACCCAAGAAGATCGACATGATCGCCGGCGGAGCTTCGTTGGCACCCAAGCGGTGATCGTTCGCGGCATGTGCAACGGTGACACGCAACAGTTCGGGGTACTTCGCCACGGCGCGGATGACCGCGACGGTGAAGACGAGGAACTGGGCATTGTCGTGCGGCGTGTCGCCCGGGTTCAGCAGATTCTCACCTTCGTCCGTGGCCATCGACCAGTTATTGTGCTTGCCCGAGCCGTTGATCCCGGCGAACGGTTTTTCGTGAACCAAGAATGCGAGATTGTACTTCGGGGCCGTGCGACGCATCACTTCGATCACTAATTGGTTGTGATCGGTGGCGAGGTTCGAATCTTCGAACAACGGCGCGAATTCATACTGGCCGGGCGCGACTTCGTTATGGCGGGTCTTGACCGGAACACCGAGTTTGAACAACTGAGTTTCGCAGTCGGCCATACAAGCGATGACGCGTTCGGGGATCGTGGCGAAGTACTGATCCTCAAGTTCCTGCCCCTTCGGGGGCGGAGCACCGAAAAGCGTGCGGCCGGCGTTGATGAGATCGGGCCGGGCATAGTAGAACTGGCTATCGATGAGGAAGTATTCCTGTTCGGGGCCGACCGTCGTGAACACTTTGGTAACGTGCTTGCCGAACAGTTTGAGGATGCGCTTGGCCTGGCCGGACAACACGTCCATCGACTTCAGGAGCGGCGTCTTCTTGTCGAGCGATTCGTGTGTCCAGGAAACGAATGCCGTCGGGATGACGAGCGTGGCCCCGTTCGGGCCTTCCATGATGTAAGCGGGGCTAGTCGGATCCCACGCCGTGTAGCCGCGGGCTTCGAACGTGGCCCGCAAACCACCGGAAGGGAATGACGACGCGTCGGGCTCGCCTTTGACGAGTTCCTTACCGGAAAACTCGGCGATGGCGGTGCCGTCGCCGGTCGGGGTGAGAAAACTATCATGCTTCTCGGCCGTCAGGCCGGTGAGCGGTAGGAACAGATGCGTGAAGTGGGTCGCGCCTTTTTCGAGGGCCCAATCCTTCATGGAGGCGGCAACAGCGTCGGCAATGGCCGGGTCGAGCGTGTCGCCCTTCTTGATCGTGCGTTGCAGTGCCTTGAAGATCTGCTTCGAGAGGCGTTCGCGTTGCGCGGCCTCGCTGAAAACATTTATGCCGAACATCTCCTTCAAGGAAGTCTTCTTGAAGTCGATGTGGTCGAGTTTGAGTTTCGAGGTTGCGATATTCTGGATGATGTCTTTGCGACTCGACATGTGAGGCTCGTTCCTTTCAGAGTGATGGAGAGTCCCGTCAATCGCCAACGAACGTCAGTCGGCAGAACTGATGAGAGTAATTGAACCAAACGGGCTAGTACCGAAAACAGGGCTAGCCGCGACGCGGCTTCTCGGGGAGGAGCATGCTCTCTCTCAGAGAATCCGCAACGCGGCTTTCAAAAGATTATCAAATCACGGTCCGATGGCAGTACCGCCGCGTTCGCCGGTGCGGATGCGAACGGCGTCGTCGAGCGGAAGGACGAAGATCTTTCCATCGCCAATCTGGCCGGTATCACCGGTCCGAGCCGAATGAACGATAGCTTCGACAGTAGCTTCGACAAACGCGTCCGTGACGGCGATTTCGAGCTTGAGTTTCGGCAGCAAGCGGATCTGAATTTCCTGGCCACGGTATACTTCCGTGTGGCCTTTCTGCCGACCGCAACCGCGAACGTCCGAGACCGTCATCAGATACACATCAACCGCGTTGAGGGCCTTCTGAACGTCTTCGAGCTTTTCCGGGCGGATGATCGCAACGACCATTTTCACTCGTATTTTCCTTTCGTGTAGGGGAGGTACGAGCCGCGAGGCCGGCGGGTGGGGTATTCACACGCGCCGGCGTCTCGCGGCTCAACAGGATGGATCATTCCTCGACGCGGACTTTAAGTTGCTTGCCGAGCTTCTTCGAGAACAATTTCTGAAGATGAACGCTCAGTTTGGCAGGTTCGCCACCCCGAAGCTGGAAACGATTTCCTTGGATTGTAGTCACATACGGATAGACCGCCTTGAAATCCGCATCGATCGGGTCGCTCGAAGGTTGACAGAGTTCTGACCAAGCCTTGATCAATCCGCCGTTCTCGACCCCTTCGACCACGACCGCGAAGCGTTTTTGAGCGGGAGGCACCTTGGCGGTCCGAGGCTCGGCTCCCGCACCGATCGGCATTGAGTCGTAGCCAGTCGCCAGATCGAAGCCGACCTCACCGTGCTCCGTCAGATCGAGACCTTCGACTTCCGATTTCTTATCGGTCGAGAAGTTCCCCATCGTCCCGGCTTGCACAATGACCGCGAGGATCAAGCTGAGGACGAACGCGAAGATCATTGAGAACAATGAGGCCTTGACCTGAATCCAAAACTGGGACAGCGGCCCCTTTTCTTTCTCGAAGAAGCCCTTTGAGATTCCCTCCTGTTTCGTCAAGTTTGCGATTTCGTCCAGAAGGTCCTTCTTCTCCTTCTCAAGCACGCCGGCTTCGCCAGCCAGCTTCTGGTATTCCTTCTCCTTCTCCGCTTTTGCATTCTTGGCGTCTTCGAGCGCTTTCGCCGTTTCCTTGATCTTGGCCTCGTCCTTATCCTTCTTGGTCGCCTCTTTAAACGCTTCGTTCACTGCTTCGTTGTACTTGAAGGCAGCACCTGCCGTTGCCTCTTCGGGCTTCGCCCCGACAAAGTATTCATCCTTGGCCTTGGCGATGCCGGGAGCCTTCTTCTCCAGTTCGGCGTTGATCTCGTCAACACGCTTGGAGGCGGGACTCTTCTTCCATTCCTTAGTCGCCTTCTCGATCTCCTCGTCGATCTTCTTCTTCTCATCGTCGGTCTTACCTGCCTTACCAGCTTCGAGAGCCGCGACGGCGTCGATCGCTTCCTTATCGGGGAATTTCTCTTTGAGCGAACTGAGCTTCGAAACGTGCTCCCGATAGGCAAAGAATCCAT
>JAIOQJ010000667.1 GCA_021413475.1 Planctomycetota bacterium
ATAGAAAGTCGCCTGCGCTCCCTGTGAAGTCCAAAGAATGCCCGCCAGCGCGCTTGCCGCGAGAGCGGCGACCCCGGTGGCGAAGCTGAAGACGCCAAACGCAGTGCCGCGCAGCGATTCCGGTGCCGTGTCGGCGACGAGCGCCGCAAGAAGGCCTTGCGATAGGCCCATATGCAGACCCCACAGCGCGACGCCGACAAACACGCCGGCAATCGTGTCTTGGTGCGCGAGAACGAAGTCGGCCAGATTGTCGTCGGCAAAGGGATGAAAGACCTGGCCCGCGGTAACGTCAAAGAAGAGCCGTTGCCGGAAGGCGAAATCTACCGCCGCAGCGTCTTCGTGCAAGTTCGCCGATCAATGCCGTTGGCGGTACTAGAGGCCTTCGACGCCGCGGCTCTGGAACCAAACTGCGAAATCCGCCACGTCTCGACCGTCACCCCGCAATCGCTGCTGTTGCTCAACAGCGAGTTCATTCTGGAGCAGTCGCGATTCGTGGCCGAGCGCGTGCGGAAAGAGGCGGGCGACGAGACGAAGGCCCAGGCGATTCGACTGTGGAAGCTCGCCTACACCAGTGAACCGACGGACGCCGATGTTCGATTGGCTGTGAAGTTCATCGAAGCCCAGTCGGAGCGATTCAAGACGGAGAAGGAGCCGCGTCTCCAAGCGTTGGCGATGTTCGCCCAGGCGCTTCTGAGTTCGAATCGGTTTTTGTATGTGGATTGAGGAAGTTCCCATGCTATCCCCCGTCTCTCGTCGCCACTTCCTCTCCTCCGCCACCAACGGCGTCGGCACCACCGCACTCGCATGGCTGCTCCATCAAGATGGGCTGCTGCGCGCCGAGCCTTCCAAGCCTGACCTCGAGCGTAAGACGCACGATTTGAAACCGCGCTCGTCGCACTTCGAGCCGAAGGCACGGGCGATGATTTCGCTTTTCATGCAAGGCGGGCCGAGCCATATCGACTTGCTTGACCCCAAACCCGAGCTCAACAAGCTCGACGGCAAGCCGTTCCCCGGCACCATCAAATACGACAACGCGGCCCAGGCCAGTTCGAAGGTCATGGGGAGCCCCTGGAAGTTCCGCAAGCACGGCCAGTGCGGGGCCGAGGTCTCCGAGTTGCTGCCGCACCTGTCGACGATCGTCGACGACATCACGATCGTCCGGTCGATGCGAACCGGTGTCAACAATCACGGTCAATCGATCTACGCGTTGAACTCGGGGCATACCGTGGCCGGGCATCCGGTGCTGGGGAGTTGGCTTTGCTACGGTCTCGGTTCACCTTCGCAGAATTTGCCGGCGTTCGTGGCCTTGCCCGATCCGATCAGTCCGCCGGTGGTCGGCACCGATCACTGGTCGAACGGCTGGCTGCCGTCGATCTACCAGGGCACGGTAGTTCGGCCGCGCGAGCCGCGGATCCTCAACCTCGATCCGCCGGCCCACCTCAAAGGGAAGCCGCAAGAGGATTTGCTGGAATTGCTCGGCAAACTGAACAAAGACCATCTTGCCGCCCATCCCGGCGAAAGCGATCTCGACGCCCGCATCGCCTCGTACGAACTGGCCGCCCGTATGCAGGTGGCGGCGAAGGAGGCCCTCGATATCACCGGCGAGAGCGCGGCCGTCAAACGCCTGTACGGGCTCGATGACCCCATCACCCAAGAGTACGGCACGCGCTGCCTGCTCGCCCGCCGTTTAGTTGAACGCGGCGTCCGCTTCGTGCAAGTCTTCACACAGAATCAGTTCTGGGACCACCACGGCAACATCCGCACGGCGCTGCCGAAATCGTGCCTGAAGACCGACAAGCCGATCGCGGCCTTGGTAAAGGACCTCAAGCAGCGCGGCCTGCTCGACTCGACGCTCGTCTGTTGGGGCGGCGAGATGGGCCGATTGCCGGTCGTTCAGAACGAAGTGAACGCCGGCCGCGATCACAACACCTACGGCTTCACCAACTGGTTCGCCGGCGGCGGCATGAAAGCTGGCTGCACCTACGGAGCCACCGATGAATTCGGCCACCATGCGGTTCAGGATGTCGTGACGCACCACGATTTCCATGCCACGGTGCTGCACCTCTTCGGCCTCGACCACAAGCGCCTGGTGTACGGCCGCAACGCGCAGGAGCTATCGCTCGTCGATAATCGCCCATGCCGGGTGGTGCATGAGTTGATTCGGTAACGGTCACTGCGTTCGCCAGAACGCGGGTTCACTTGGCTGGGCATGGCATACGGCAGGGTTTCTTGGGTGTCACCCGCGTTCTGGCGAAAGCGGCCAGGACAGAAGCACCTTCAGTAGTTTCAGCTCCTTCGAATTCATCCAAATCCCAACCCTTCAAGTTCCTCATCAAATCTTCATCATTCGTTCCTTCGTTCTGCATCTCGATAACCACAATACCCTCAATCCAATTGCTAGCCCACTCTCTCACGTTGTCCAGGAGACAAGATGACGACTCGAAAAACCCTTCGGAACCACGGCTTTACTCTCATCGAGTTGCTCGTGGTCATCGCGATTATCGCGATCCTGATTGGCTTGCTATTGCCGGCGATTCAGAAGGTCCGCGAGGCGGCCGCTCGTAGTTCCTGCATGAACAATCTCAAACAAGTCGGTTTGGCACTGCACACCTACGAGTCGTCATTGAGCCACTTCCCGACCAGCGGTGAAGGGAACAGCAGCGACAATCAGAAAACGGTTTTCGATCTCCATTCGACGTTCACCCAGATTCTCCCTTACATGGAACAGGGCAACGCCTACGCGCAATTCGATATCGCGGAGGCCTACAACTCCCCCAGCAATGCCGGACGCGGGGCGGGCAAGGTCAAAATCAAGTCATTCCTCTGCCCCGGCTGGGGATCAAAGGATGACCCAGATGGCTACGGACAGACCGACTACATGCCGGTTGCCTACACCGACATCGACCCGACCACGGGGGCCCGCGATCAAAACTCGCCGAAGGTACATCGGACCGCCGCTTTATTGACGCTCCACAATGAAGTGACTTACTCTGGGGGTGTACCCGTTTTGACGCCGCGTGAACCGCGAAAAATCGTCTCCGTCTCGGATGGTGTCAGCAACACCGTCGCGATTATTGAAGACGCGGGCAAGAGTCACGAAAGCTTTTCACCTTTCATGAAGGCGGGCTACACCGATCCCTGCACGAATTGCGTCGCCAAGTCGCCCACGGGATTGCGAAATAACTATCGCTGGGCGGAACCGGATAATGGCAATGGTGTCTCAGGCCCGCATAGTCAGTCCGGCGGGCCGGGGCAGGCCAAGATCAACAATAATAAGTCCCCATCTGGCGGCGGAACGACCTGCCCTTGGGGTACCAATAACTGCGGACCGAACGACGAGCCGTTCAGTTACCACTCGGGCGGTTGCAATGCCGTCTTCGGCGATGGTCATGTCCAGTTCCTTCGCGACACGATTTCTCCGCAGATCCTCCGCGGGATTTTGACTCCGGCCGGCGGTGAAACCTTTACACTCGACTAACGATCGTCCCATCGCCTTTTTTTCTCGATCATGTTCCTGCGGTTTCGGAGCGATCCATGTTGCGTCGGCTTGCGTTCATCTGTTGTTTGTGGTTGCCGTTGGTGCACTTGACCGGTTGCTCACGCGGTAAAGTTCCCAGCGTTCTGGGGGAGCCAGGCCCCGTGGCTGGCACGGTGACTTTGCCGGATGGGAAGCCGTTGGAAAAGGGTTCGGTTGCTTTCTTTCCACTTGAACCCGGCCAGGGTCAGGAATCGTTCGGCATGGTCGACAGCAACGGAAACTTTGCCACGAAAGTTGCTCCGGGGAAGTATCGCGTGTCGATCGAACCCGAATGGGTTCGTGAGGCGAGCAAGCCGGGCGAATCGCCGATCCCGGAGAAATACCGGAATCCCGATTCTTCGCAGCTGGAATTCGAGATCCCCAAGGGGGGACTTAACAGCTTGGCGATTCGGTTGGATTGATAATGGGGTATATCCCAGAGGTTCGCAAAGCCTCACCTCTGGGCTTGGGA
>JAIOQJ010000668.1 GCA_021413475.1 Planctomycetota bacterium
TGACCGTCGAAGGCCAAGTACGATGTTGTCATCGTCAATGCTAGGCCCGCCCAGGAATACCACTTCCTGGCAACCCGGTGGATCAGCGGGCGCCTGATGTCGCTGGTTCGGGTGGCGGATGTAGTGTTCATACCGTCCTTCGACTTCATGAGGATTGTTGACGGTGAGGAGCTTGCTCCTCGTTCCCTCGCCCGATATCGTGCCCGCACAGAATGAAAATCCCGTGCGAACCGCAAACGCAGAACGTTCGCGAGATATCGGACAAACCTGATATTCGGCACATCTTTCCACAACACTTCACACAAAAATCCGCGACAGGACGGAAAGACTCATGAAACACGAAGCATGGTAAGCGTGGCGAATGGGGGGATTTGACGGTTGCACTACCTTTGAGAATAAGTGGATCTTCGGTGAGTTGGAACATTGCCCAAAGGGCTTCGAGAATGTTGTTTATCTTGACCGATCGCGCCAAACTCACTATACCCTCGCCGCCGATTGGAATCGGCATTCGACTTATTGAGGAGGATTTCAGGATGCGCCGCCGAAATGTCTTGCTTTCCCTCGGCCTGCTGGTCCTGTTTCTCGGCACGGCAACTACTTTGCTAATCGTCTTGCTCAAACATCAGCCGACTTTCTATCGCACATCCACAATGCCTCCCAGCCTCGAACGCACTCAGCAGTCGGGTGAGTTTATTAGCCGATCCACGAATTTGACGAACAGCATCTACAACCTGTATTCCGACTGGTGGGAAGTCTTCACAACTGAGCAGATCAATGCCTTCCTTCAAGAGGATTTTCTCCAATCGTGGGGTGGAGAAGAAAGACTGCCCGAGGGCTTCCACGACCTGCGTGTCCTAATTGACGATGGGAAACTCCTGCTCGGCTGTCGGTACGGGAAAGGGAACTGGAGTGTAATCCTCTCAATCGAGATGAAAATATGGTTGGTTGCCAATGAGGTGAATTTGATCGGCGTCGAAGTTGAGAATCTGCGAGCTGGTGCATTGCCGATTTCGCGGCAGATCATCCTTGACTATATTACCGAAGCCGCCCGTCGTTCGAACATCGACGTGAAATGGTATCACCGCAACGGTAATCCCGTGGCGATCCTAAAGCTTCAAGCAAATCAGGTCCGTCCGACAATTCAAATCCAGCGTCTTGAACTCAAAGCTGGGAAAGATGGAGAGGCCGGAAAGCTCATCATCGTCGGCCGATCGACGGAGACGCATGGGCGGGCGAATTGATTACAAGCAAGAGCCTCGCGCGAAATAAGCGGAATTGAACCGCTTACGTCGCGCGAGGCTCTGCCAGGCCGATTGCAAACACCCAACCCTGTTCCGACTCACGCTGCAAGGATGCCTTCCCGTTGAGTTGTCCGCTCCACAGAAGAAGTTCGATCCGATCGGAGTCTTTGAGGAGCAACCTGTACGAGCCTGCCTCCCACCGTCGCACATTGCCCCGATTACCAGAAATCGGGCCCTCGTAATCTAGGTAAATGAGGCGATGATCGAATGATGGCTCGGCCGCCACGGCTTTTCCCAATTCCGGTGGCGCGGCCAATCGCCAGGTGCGCAACGTTTCGCCCCATTCCAGCATCAGGTCCCAATGGAGGACTGGGTGATCGTGTTCCAAAATGACGAAACGAGGCATGGCAAGAAGATCGCTCTATGGCAACGGGCGGACACTTGGTAGGATACGCCGACATACAACTTGGACCACACACGGGAGAAACAGCGGATGGCCGGCAAGGGCAAGAAAGAGGAAGGGAAAGACGAGATCCGCATCGTCAGCCGCAATCGGCGCGCGTTTCATGAATACGAAATCACGGATCGCCTCGAATGCGGTATCGTGCTCGTCGGCACCGAGGTCAAGAGCCTGCGCGACGGCCATTGCACCCTCAATGAATCATACGCAAAGATCGAAGACGATGAACTCTGGTTGATTGGCTGCGAAATCCCGGAATATGTGATGGGCAACCGGCTCAACCACAAGCCAAAGCGAGAACGAAAGTTGCTCCTGCATCGCCGCGAGATGGCGAAATTCGCGGCCAAGGCCTCCCAACGAGGTTTTACCCTGGTCGCTTTGAGCATTTACTTCAAGAACGGCCGCGCGAAAGTGGAAATTGCCGTCGCTCGTGGCAAGCAAGTACACGACAAGCGGGAGTCGCTGAAAAAGGCGGATGCCAATCGCGATATCCAGCGGGCAATGTCGAGAAAACGTGGGTAAGGAGTATTTCACGTGCGATTGGCGGCCCTTGTGGAAGCGGCAGATCATGTTTGCTGCCGCTATCGATTGCGTGCTTTTCAGCCGCACTTGGCGAGCCGTGGGCACACGCTCGAACTAAACTCACTGCCTCAGGGCATTTGGAATCGCTTGCGGATCGGCTCGGAGCTAGTTGAAGCCGACGCTGTCGTATTGCAAAGGAAACTTCTCTCCACGATCGAATCGGGTTTGCTTCGCCGTCGGGTGCAGCGATTGATCTTCGATTTCGATGATGCGGTCTGGCTCCGCGATTCTTATTCAAATAAGGGTTTCGAGAGCCGTAAGCGGCGTGAACGTTTTCAGTCCATCATCCGTCATTGTGATGCGATCGTGGCGGGCAATGCTTTCCTCGCCATGCAAGCTCGCGAATGGTCCGAATTCACTCCATTGCACATTATCCCGACTTGCGTCGACCTCGATCGTTACGAACTGGCCGAGCATGAGACGATCGACCGCTGGACCGACCTGGTCTGGATCGGTTCTTCCTCGACATTGAAAGGCCTGGAATCGATTCAACCGCTACTCGAACGAATCGGCAACGACGTACCCCGCGTTCGGCTGAAGTTGATTTGCGATCGTTTTATGCGTTTGAAGAATATGCCCGTGACACCGATCCCCTGGTCGGAAAGTCGCGAGACCGATGAACTGGCAACCTCTTCGATCGGCATTAGCTGGATTCCCGACGATCCCTGGAGTCGGGGCAAATGTGGGCTAAAAGTGTTGCAATATATGGCGGCCGGCTTGCCTGTTGTGGCCAATCCTGTTGGCGTGCAAATTGAAATGGTTCGGCATGGCGAAACGGGCTTCTTGGTTAACTCCGATGAGGAATGGGTCGAAGCGATCGACACCCTGGCCGGCGATCCGGACTTGCGGCGAGCGATGGGGTTGGCCGGCCGACGAATCGTTGAGGAATTTTATAGCGTGGAGGCGGGGGCGAATTCGTGGTTCACCCTGCTGAAGAATTTCGCCTGTCTGCGGAAATCAGCATGAGCGGAATCAACGTGCGACCGAACTGGCGACAGGCCTCGGCGATCACCGTCGCCGAGATCCGCTGGCACCTCTCCACCTTCGGTAGCGAGATTCTCACGCCGGACTCACTGGATCTCGCGAATTTGCAAGCACGTGAACTGGCTCGCGTCGTCAAACATGGTCCGCATCGCACTGTCCATCATGTCGTTCTCGACAATGGGAACTTCTTTTGGAAACATTGCCGGATCAACGGCATTCGTGCCTTTCTCCGCGTGTGCATCCGCCCGCCAAAAGCTCGCCTCGAATTCGACCGTGCCATCGCCTTGGCCCAGCGCGGCATCGCCACCCTGGAGCCATTGGCCTGGGGCGTCCAATGCAAGTTTTTTGGGGAAAGCCATCTGATCACCCGCGAGATCGCCGGGGCGGTCTCCCTGCAGCAGTATCTCTTTGACCATTTCGAAACAGAATCGACACCAAGCCCGCGACGCGACCTGGCGAACTTGCTGGGCCGTTTCCTCGCGCGAGTTCACGAAGCGGGGGCGGCCCATCCTGACTTGCATCCCGGCAACATTCTGGTCACGAACGACGCCGACGGCAAGCCGCGATTCCATCTGATCGACCTCCACGACATTTTGCTGGGTAGGTCTCTCTCTTTCCGCGACAGCCTTGAGAATCTTGTTCTGATCAACCGCTGGTTCATTCAGCGTGCCAGTCGAACCGATCGACTTCGTTTCTGGATCGCTTATTTGAAGGAACGCGGCTGGGATGCTCGTGAAGCCGCCTGCGAACTCGAACGACACACGATCCGCTCGAACCAGGCCTTCTGGCAAGGCCGTTTCCGCCGCTGCCTGGGGACCAATCGCTACTTTCATCGAGTCTGCTCGATCAAAGCGAATGGCTTCGCCGTACGTGAATTCAATGGTCCAACGCTGCAACGCTTTCTCGATGACCCCGATTTTCCGTTCCGCGATCCCGCTTGCCGGCTGCTCAAAGATTCGGCTACTAGCTCCGTTGCAGAGATTACGGTGCTGACACCGAATGGGCCGGTCGTCATGATTTACAAGCGGTTTCGTTTGAAGAAGAAGCTTGCGGCCTTGGTCAATCGATTTCGTATGTCTCCCGCTCTGCGTTCCTGGACATTCGGGCACGCCTTGCGCGATCGCGGCTTGCCAACCCCTCGGCCGTGGCTAGTGCTTCATCGCCGCGGTTGGATTGGCCCCCGCGAAGGCTACCTGCTCTGCGAGAAGGTCGAGAATGCCGTCGCACCCAATGAGGTCATCGAAACGACGAGTCGCTGGGATTTGATCGAGGAACTCGCCCGCCTTATCCGGCGTTTTCATGATGCGGGCTTGTTGCACCGCGACCTAAAAGTCGCCAATTTACTCTGCACTCCCGAGGCTCCAAGTGGAAATCGTTTGCACTTCATCGATTTGGTTGGTGTTACGCGCGTTCGTCGAGCATCTGAATCGAAACAGGCTCGCAATTTGAGTCGGTTGAACGCCAGTTTTCTCCAAAGCGCGCAAATCACCCGGACCGATCGGTTGCGCTTTTTGCGCGCATATCTTCAATGGGGTTTGCGAGGGCAGGGCGGTTGGGAAAAATGGTGGAGCCTGATCGCCGAGGCAACGCAGCGAAAAGTCGAACGCAACAAACGCAGCGGAAGGCCATTGGCTTGAAGATGTTGCATCAAGTCGAAGGTTGTGGATGGCCGATGCTACACCTACCGCAACAACACCCAACATCGCTGGTGAAAATTGGCGTGACAGGGTATATTTGTCCGATCCCCAAGCAGGGCTGTGCAGGAAGCGAGCATGACCCAGGTTTCTCGTCCGAAACAAGCAGTTAGCCGATCAGCCGCGACATGGATCGCTATGGCCGTGATCGTTTCGTGTTTGGCCGGCTGCAACACGTTACGCGATTCCACGAAGACGGACAAAGAGCCGACCGCACCCTTGCTGGCTGGGCCAAGCAAATACCACCTTCGCGACTCGCAGTTCGTTTATTACAGCGACTTCCCGATCAATTCCAATTTGCCGATATTCAAGGAATTGAGCGACCTCCGCGAGCAGATCGTCACGGAACTGCAACTCCCGGCTTCGAACACCATCATCCAGGTCTTCTTGTTCGAGGACCAAGCGAAATATGAAGCGTTCATGCGCACGCGTCATCCGGAGTTGCCGGTACGCCGGGCGTTCTTTATCAAACAGCCCAAGAATAACGGCGGCACGGCCGACTTGCTGGTTTACACCTGGTGGGGCGAGAAGATCCGGCAGGACCTTCGCCATGAACTGACCCACGGCATCCTTCACAGCGTTCTCAAAGACGTACCGCTCTGGCTGGATGAGGGGCTTGCCGAAGTCTACGAATTGCCGCCGGAAAACAACGGCGTGAACACCACGCACGTGGAAGCGATCCGCAAGGGATCGTTCCATCCCGACCTTGCCAAGCTCGAGCAACTCAGTGAAGTGAAGCAAATGCTGACGCCGGAATATCGCGAAGCCTGGGCCTGGGCGCACTTCTTGCTCCGCGGGAAGCCGGAAGCCAAGGCCGCGCTCTTGAGCTATCTACAGACTCTACGACAATCGGCGACACCCACGCCCCTGCTGATGCCGGAACTCCGCAAGACGTTTCCGGCACCAAATGACGCCATGGCCACTCATTTCTCCCGAGTCGAGTCTCCCAAGGCTAGCCGCCTTGTCAGCAACTATCGTTGACGCGGTTGGATACAATTCTGGAAACGCTCCGCTTCGCGGCTTCACGATTCAAGGATCCTCGCATGGCCAACATCCTCCTGGGAGTGACGGGCTCGGTCGCCGCCATCCGGACACCGTTGCTCTACGCCGCCCTGCGTGAACTCGGCCATGAGGTCAAAATCGTCGCTACTCGGACCGCCTGTTATTTCTTTGACCCGGCCGCGATTGGGCCACTTGAAGGAAAGCGAAATCCAGGAGTAGTCATCCTGGATGAGGACGAATGGAACAAGTCACGGTATGAGCGCGGCCAGGATGTTCTTCACATCGAGCTTCGCCGCTGGGCCGACCTGTTATTGATCGCACCGCTCGACGCGAACACGCTGGCGAAACTTGCCTATGGGCTCAGCGACAACTGCCTGACCTGCGTCTGCCGAGCCTGGGATCTCGCCCGGCCAATTGTGCTTGCCCCGGCCATGAATACTCTGATGTGGCAGCACCCGTTGACCGGCAGACATCTGGGTGAGCTTGCTTCCCTTGCAAACGTGGCAGTCAGCTCGAAGGATCCGGAATCGATCATTGAGGCCGTTAATCGAACCAGTAAAACTCTCCACATCGTGGCACCGATCAGCAAGCAACTCGCCTGCGGCGACGTGGGAGTCGGTGCCATGGCGGAGGTGGCAGAAGTTGCGGGCATCGTTCGTTTGGTCGCTGAGGGGGTCAAATTGGGCCATTAAACCCGTCCGCATTTCCATACTCACATTTTCTCCGCGGAAAAATCTCGTCGTTCAAGCCGATTCGTGTCATGTTTTCGCTTCCCTTTCTGGCTGGCGTCCCATATCCTGCCGTAGAGTT
>JAIOQJ010000669.1 GCA_021413475.1 Planctomycetota bacterium
ACCTCGGCCCGGCGACGCACGAAATGATCGAGTGGCGATTCTCTGGCAGCGAGCTTGCCGTCAACCGTCACCTTCGGAGGCGACGCCCCCGCGTCGGGAATCAGTTTCAGCGAAATGGCGGCCGCTTCGAGGTTGGCCCGCAACTGGCCGGCCTTGGTTCGATTTTCGCGAAGTTTCTTGAGGGTTGCCGCATCCGGGGCGGGCTGGCTGAGTGCCTCGTGCTTCAATTTTTCGAGGTCGGCGACAGCCTGCTCCGCCCGGCGAAGGACATCCTGAGCCGACTTCAGTTGGCCCTTCAAGGCGATTTGCCTGAGCCAGCCATCGATGGCGTCACGGCGTTCGCGCAAAACTCGGGAAGAAGTGATGAGTTCCTGCGACCGGCTTCGAAGATCGCGGAGGCTCGCCTCGGCGGATTTGAGATGATCGGAAAGTTCCGCTACTTTCCTCTCCGCCGCGGTTGTCTCTTTCTCCGCATCGCGAAGACGTCGTTCCGCTTCCGCCCGGTTTGTCCGTGATTCACGCGAATCATCCAGCAACTTGCCGGCGGCCGCGACATTCGCCTCGGCCAGGCGATGCGAGTTCACCCGGCTCAGGCTGCGTTCGAATTCCTCTTGAAGGCGGTCACGCGTGAGCGTCTGTTCCGCGATCTGCTGCCGAAACTCGCGGGCGGCCATTTCGAGAGACGCCGACCTTTCCGACATCTTCTCGAAGGCCTGAAATTCCTCCTCGATCGCCGCCAACTCCTTCTGGTACTTTTCGAGGAGCAACCGCGACTTGTCGAGCGAACAGTTTGCCTTGAGCTTCGGCGGCGAGCCAGGCTTGTTCTTTTCCGTGAACCAGCGAGACCATTGGTCCTTGATCCGGCCGAGAAAGCGATCGTCTAGCGGCGTCTGAAGCACGCCCAAAACCCCTCGCAGACTTGATTGCACGTCGCTGTCGAATTTCTTCGGCAGCTTGAACTCGGCCTGGGTCAGCCAGAGGAGTTGATGCAAGCCCTGATTCGAATCGCTATCGCCCAGCAAACGTCGGGTGCGATCGTGCGACTCGCTGGGATCATCCGACTCCAATTTCCAGGCCCCGCCGGCCGTCAGGCTTTCGAGCTTGCTGTTTTTGCTGCTGAATTGCTTCGTGATCTTCCAAGTCGTCCCGCCGGCGCGGAACGTGACCGTGACGCGTGGCTTTTCACTCGAATTCTTCGGGAAGCCGCGATCGAGCGATTTCGACGTCGACTTGTTGTCCATCAAGCACGCTCGCAAGGCGGCGATGATGCTGCTCTTGCCCGTCCCGTTCGGGCCGTGCAGGACGACGACCCCGGAAGGCAAATCTGTCACGGCCACACGCTTGATGCAGCCCCAGTTTTCGATTTCGAAACCTTCGATGATCATTTCGGTTGCTCCTCCCAGGCGAAGCGATAGAGCAACTTCAGGGCGTGGTCGGCAACGCGTTTGGTGCGGCCATCGGCCGAGTGCGATTCCTCTTGCAAGCGTGCGAGCATGCGCGATAGCACGCCGTCGCCGACGATTTCGCGCAATTGATCCGGATTCGGTTCGACCAGCACGCCCTCCGCATCGAGCATCGAGCCGAGATGGTATCGATCGCGAACGATCTTCTCGAACACCTCTTCGATGCGGGCGTGCGAGCGCGGTTCGAGGACGCCGTGTAAGCTCAGGCGCAAGAGCGTTCGTTCCGGATTTTCTTTCTGAGCGTACTCCGAAATCGCTTCGCCCAGATGCGACGTCACGTCGCGGCGTTCGGATATCCAGCGAAGCCGGCCGACTTCGATCGACTCAATCTTTGGCGGTGCGCCGGCCTCGTCGATGGTCACCAGTTGAGCGGTTCCGTGCCCCGAATCCTGGAATCGCTCGGCATCGCCATCGGACGAATACGAGGACCAACCCGTCGAAATCTCCGCACCCCAACCGGGGAAACGCATCGGTTCGTGGGTGCCGCTATAGACGGTTCGTTCGCTTCCATCGGCCGACCGATGCCGTAGGGCCTTGTGCCAGTGGCCGAGTGCAAGATAATCCAACCCGTAAAAATCTGCCGCGTCCTTGCGAATTAGGTGATCGTCCTCGGGGAGATGCGGCAAAATCTTCAGGCTACCATGCGCCAGGCTGATTCGGATGGTGCAGTCGCCGGCGGCACGGGGATGCTTCGCGATCCAGGCCGTCGGATCGTCAATGGAATTACGATTCCTTAATGGACAAGGAAAGAGAGTCACCGGCAGTCCGGGTACGACAACGGGCTTCGGCTCGCGGAGCAAATGGGCCTGCTTGATCGGTTGCTCGCGAAACCACGGATCGCGATCCCAGACGCCGCCGGGCGTGAGCGGATCGTGATTGCCCGGGATGATATAAACCGGGCAAGGCATGTGCTTGCCTTCGAAGAGCGTGAACGCCCGCTCGGAGATGCTGTGCGAAACGCTGTGATCGTCGAACACGTCGCCGGCGATGAGAACGAAATCGACCCGATGCTCGATGGCTTTATCGCGCAGTTGCTCGATCGCGAAGAAGCGTGCTTCGCCAATGCGATTGCAGGCGTTCTCCTCGAATCGCGTGATGCGCAAGCCGAGATGCAGATCGGCCGCGTGCAAAAAGCGAACGCCCATCGGAATCGTTCCCAAATTGGAGAATGGAAAAGTGAGATCCTACCCGATCACGATAGGGGTGGGGCAGGTCGGTTGTTGGAAATTTTTTCCTGTTCAACTAAACCCGGTTAGCCGCGACGCGTAGTCTTCGGAGCGGAGCGCTTTTGCCGAACGTCACATCGTTTCGTGGCAAAAAGCGCTCCGCTCCCAAGACTACGCGTCGCGGCTAACCACCTCACTCAGAAATTCTGCGCATTCAACGGAATCTTCGGATCGTCCGCCACGTTAATCCAGATGTGCACGTGCGGATGGCCGCGGAAGTACCAGACGAACGATGGGCCTTCGAGACGCCAGTTGTCCCATTCGCCGTCGCTGCCGATGTCGCCATCCTTGTAGAAGGCAAGCCAGCACTTATCGAGGCCGCCCTGCTTTTGCAGGCATTCCATCACCTTTTCGCGATCTTCCTTTCGGTACGGTTCGATCAGGCTCGTCAAGACCTTCTGCACGGCCTCCTTTTGGTCCTTCGACAATTCCGAGCACGGGATGCCCGAGAGTTTTCCCTCGTCTCCCTGGAACGGAACGGTGAACTCGTCTTTGGGCCGACGTTCCACCAGGGCCAGCTTTTGCTGCTTTCCACTGAGGATCGTGTAGGCCTTGTTCGCCACTTCCGCCTGGTTCCAGAAAATGTTGCCGGGGTGGTGAACCTTCTCGTTGAAGCCAGACGCGGCATGGCCGTGGAAGATCGGCCCGCCCAGGGCGACCCGGGCGTTGCTATTGCCGTCGGCTCGCACCGTCATGTGCCGGCCGGTCATGACGAACTGGAATTTGTCCGTCCCCGGTTGGCCGAAGATCGCGCAGCTCAAGCCAGTCCCCCACGGCTTATCGCCCTGGTCGTCTTTCAGTTGCTTCAGGAACTTCTCGTGCCAGTCGGGATTGAACATCCCCTTGAAGATGTCGAAAAGAATCGCTTGCTGGTCCTTGGTGTAGTAGTTGCTTGCCAGCGTCGGCTTGGTGACGTGCCAGAAGTTGGACACGTGCGTGCGCAGCAGGCCGCGCTCGGGGTGCTTGTAGTCCCATTCGAAACAGATGGTCTTTTTCTGCGGTTCGGTGAGCGTATCGTAGAAGGATTTGACGGCCGTCTCGGCCGCGCTCTTCGGGCTCGGCGCACTGACGGCCGAGGGGAGCGACCAGAGCATCGGGCTACTGGCCGCTACCGCGGCGGTAGTGAGGGAGGAGAGAAATCCCCGGCGATTCAATTCATGCATGGCATTCCCTTTCGGAACGATTGAGAGGTCGATCGATGAAGTATCGCTGATGGGAACGGGAAGATGCCAGCGGAAAACGGCCCAATCGGAGAAGTCTTGAATTTTTGAGCTTGGCGAGCCAGGTTGCGTATGTACCTGGAGGACATGTGAAATCCTCCAGGTGTTTACGCAACCTGGCTCGTCGTCTGAACGGAAAAATCACTCCTCTTCCGGCTGCTGCTTGAACTTATCGAGTTTCTTCTCCAACTCAGCACGAGAGATTTTCAAGGCCTTGGCCGCCTCGTCGAGGTTACCACCGGCGTTTTCGAGGGCGGCTTTGATTTCGTCCTGGATCTTCCAATCGCGGATGCTGCGATAGAGCGTACGCTCGCCGATGCCGAGCATGCGGGACGCCTCCTCGCGGTTGCCGTTGGTGATCTCCAAGGCCTTTTCCATGTAAAAACGTTCGACCTCGCGGAGCGGTTTGCCGATGAGGGCATCCGCGCCGGCCGAGCCAGAAGATACGGGCGCGGCACCTTTCAACGAATCGCCGTCCGGAAGATCGTCCATGCCGAGGATGCCGTCGGAATCGACGACGATCATGCTCTCGATCTGGTTGCGCAACTCGCGAACGTTGCCCGGCCACGAGTAATGTTCGAACGCTTTCCAGACGCCTTTCGAAAGCTCCGAAACGTGTTTGCCGTACCGCGAATTGAACTCGTTGAGGAAGTGCGGCACCAGCCGAGGAATATCATCCCGGCGTTCCCGCAGCGGCGGCAGACGCAGCGTGCCGACCTTCAGCCGGAAATAAAGATCCTGCCGAAATTTGCCGTCGGCGATGAGTGTTTCCAGGTTGCGGTTGGTCGCGGCAATCAGGCGCACATCGACCTTGAGCAACTCGTTGGAACCGATCCGCGACACCTCGCCGTTTTCCAGCACACGCAACAATTTCGCTTGCAAGGCCAGCGGCATGTCGCCGACTTCGTCGAGAAACAACGTGCCGCCGTGGGCGTGTTCAAAGCGGCCTTTCCGCATCTTGTCGGCCCCGGTGAACGCGCCGGGTTCATGGCCGAACATCTCGTCGTCGAGCAGGTTCTCATTCAAGGCAGCACAATTCATGGCCACGAACGGCTTGTTCTTGCGCGGGCTGTTGGTGTGCAGGGCCTTGGCGACCAGTTCCTTGCCGGTGCCGTTTTCGCCGAGGATCAAGACGGTCGCCTTGGTGGGAGCGTACGCTTTCAGGCGATTGATCACGTCCATCATCTTGGGATCGGAGCCGATGATCCCCTCGAAGCCGAAGCGTTCGTCGAGTTGCTTGCGAAGATCGCGCAGGGCCCGATTGCGGCTGAGGTTTTCGACCGACTTGGCCACCACCGCGAGCAGTTCATTCTTGTCGAGCGGCTTCAGCAAGTAGTGCGACGCACCTTCTTGCAACGCAGTGACAGCGGTTTTCACGTCGCCGTAACCGGTCACCACCATGACCTCCGCTTCCTGCTGCACCTCGCGGGCCTTGCGAAGGATGGCCAAGCCGTCGAGATCGCCCATCTTGAGGTCGGTGATGATCAGGTCGAAGGCCTGTTGATCGATCTTTCGCGAACCTTCCTTGCCGCTGGTCGCGACCGTGCAATGATATCCCTGTCGTTCGAGAATCTCCGCCACCGTCTGGGCGTGGAGTTTCTCGTCGTCGATTACAAGCACGTTGAGTTGCGTTTCAGGGGACGCGGCCAAGGGGATGCTCCGGGAGGCGCGGACATCATAGAACTACGATATAATCTATGTAGCCGCGAATGAAGCGGCGGCGGAAGGGATTCGCTTTGAGGAAGAGATTCACCCCGAGCCTGAAAGACTCAATACTCGCAAGTTCAAAACTGGCACGCCGCCCATGTCGCCTTCGGAAGTGGCCGGGTGCGCGAGAAATAGATTGCAAAACGCTCTGAATGCGTTGCAAAACGCCCAAAAAGCATCGCAAATTGCCCGGAATCCGTTGCAAAACGCGGGAAATGCGTTGCAAAATGACCGGAATGCGTTGCAAAAAGGCGGTATTCGTTGCAGCCGGGTGTCCGTGATTGGTGCAACGAATGAATGGCGGCTCGAACGTTCAATTGGTAGGATCGATCCGAAGCCGTGTCAACCGGTTACACCAGGTTCGCAATACGCGACACTGGATTGGCCTTTTTACTTCGCGATTCGTCGATCAACCCTATTCAGCCCAAGTCCCGATCGGTTATAATCTACGCACCATTGCTTACTCTCGCGCAATGATCCATATTCATTTGTACAGAGGCTAAATCATGGCTGCGGAAGTGCAAGGGGAACTCAACCCCGTGGGGGGCGGCGACACGATCGAGCTTTGCCGCCGGATCATGACCATCGGCCGGCGCGATTCGTGCGACATTTGCCTGAAGTTTCAGAACATCTCGGGCCTGCACTGCGAACTGTCGTTCCGCGACGGCTACTGGTTCGTGCGCGACCTGGGGAGCACCAACGGCATCAAAGTGAACGCGGCCCGCGTACTGCAACGGCCGCTGCGCCCCGGCGACGAGCTTGCCATCGCCAACCGCCGCTATACGATTCAGTACAATCTCGATGCCGACGGCCTGGACAAGCTCGAAAGCCAGCTCAACCAGGTCGAGGACATGAGAAGTATGTCGCTGCTCGAAAAGGCTGGCCTGGCCAAGCCGAAGGGACGGCGCGACGACGATTAAATCTACGCGAGGCAGCATGGCGGAACCATCTCGAGGAAAATTGGCCGGCAAGACCGCACTCATCACCGGGGCCTCTTCCGGAATCGGTAGGGCGACGGCACTCCTGCTCGCGAAAGAAGGAGCGGACGTCGCCCTGAACTATTTGACGATGCCCGAAGGGGCGGAGCAGGCCGCCACGGATATTCGAGCCCTGGGCCGTAAAGCCCTCCTGTTGAAGGTGGACGTCACCGATCAGGCGGCCGTCGAAGAGATGACGGCCCGCACCGTCCGCGAGCTCGGCCGGCTAGATATATTCGTCTCCTCAGCCGTCTTCAGCGAACGCGAACCGTTCACCTCCGCGAACATGGCGGGCTTCCGCAAAACGATCGACGTCTCGATGTGGGGGGCTTACTACGCCCTTCGTGCCAGTTCGAATGCGATGATCAAGCAAGGCCAAGGCGGCGGAGTCGTGATCGTCAGTTCGCCGCACGCGCAGATCGCTTTCCCGAATTGCATGGCCTACAATATGGCCAAGGCCGCCCTCGATCAGATGGGCCGCTCCGCCGCTCTCGAATTGCTGCCGCACAGAATCAAAGTGAACATCCTCTACCCCGGCTGGACCGACACGCCCGGCGAGCGCAAGTTCTTCTCCGAGGAAGCCCTGCAAGAAGCCAGCAAAGGCACCCCGATGGGCCGGCTCGCCAAAATCTAACTCAATTCAGGAATCAGCATGCTCCTCTCTCCACGCCAATTCGCATGCACTGTCCTCGCCTCCGCTCTCGTCGCCATCTCGGCCGCCGGGCAGGCACCGCAGTTTCTTTCGCTCACTCCACCCGGCGGCCAGCGAGGCAAAACCGTCGAGGTTACACTGGGCAGCAAGGGCCTTCCCGAAAACAAATCGCTATTCTTCTCCCACCCAGGCCTCACCGCGACGCTCGTCAAACCGAATCGCTTCGCGATTCAGATGGCGAAGACTCTGCCCGATGGCGACCACGACGTCTGGGCCGTCACGGCCACCGGAGTGAGTAACGCACGCCGGTTCGTCGTCGGCACCTATCCGGAAATCGAGGAGAAAGAGAAAGACGACACCCCGGAAACCGCCCAGGAAGTGACGCTACCAGTCGTCATCAATGGCACCATCGATCCCGGCATCGATCGCGATCACTATCGGTTCGAGTTGAAGATCGGCCAGCATGTCAGCCTGGTGTTTCGTTCCGAAAGTCTGGAAGGTACCGTGCGGCCCGCGTTGACGGTCTTCGCCCCAAGTGGCCGGGAACTCCTGCACGACGATGGCCGTCAGGCGGAACCGGTGCTCAATTTCGCAGCCCCATCGGCAGGCACTTATACGGTCCGCGTCGAGGAACGTGCCTACCGGGCCGGCCCGTCGAACTACTATCGCCTGTCGATCGTCACGGGGCCGCGATTGGTGGCCGCCTTCCCCGATCTGCTGCAGAAAGGGAAGGCGCAACCCGTCACGATTTACGGCTACGAACTCCCCGGCGGCAAACCGGCGGGCGAAGCATACCCTGCGGGCATGCAACAACTTGCCGTGACCATCATGGCACCCGCCGAAGGCGAAACCGACGGCGTCTGGAGTGCATCCAACGCCGTGTTCCTTGAAGGATTTCGTTATCGACTTGCCGACGTTCCGGGCTACTTGCGTTTCGGCCTGACCGACCGCGAACCAACGGTGGAAACAGATCAACCGCACGAGATCCTGGCCCGCGCCCAGCCGTTGAAATTCCCGTTCGCAGCGTCGGGCCGCTTCCTTCGATCCAATGAGGTCGATTGGTATCGCTTCACCGCCCGCAAAGGTGAAACCCTCTGGATCGAAGCCATTGGCGAACGAACGGGCAAAGCGATGGATCTCGACATCGCCATCCACGACGCCGGCGGCAAGGTATTGGAAACGTTCACTGACACCGTTCTGCCGAAAGGGGCGACGGAGAGTTTCTCCACCGAAACACTTGACCCCGCCGGTGTCTGGAAAGTCCCCGCCGATGGCGAATACAACTTGGCAGTCCGCGACCTCTACGGCACCGCCGCGGCCGGTGCCGAGCGAACGTACTGGCTTTCCGTGGGGCCGCGTTTGGAAGGCGTCCAAGTTGTCGCGATGACAAATCCGGTTGCCCCGCCCGGAGGAACCGGCACCGTGCAACTCGTGGCGATGCGCCGAGGAGGCCACGAAGGGCCGATACGCGTTCGTGCCTCGGATCTGCCCAAAGGCATCCAGGCCGACGAAGCGGTCATCGCCGCCAAGCAAAACACGGGAACATGGACGATGAAGGCGGGGAATGACGCTGCACCGTGGGTGGGCAAATTATCGCTGGTGGCCGAGACGGTGGTCGATGGCAAGCCTCGAACGCTTCCGGTGATCGCGATGACGCCGGTGCGAGATGGCAAACCCGCGGTGATGCGGAGGAGTGCGGGAGTGCTGGGGGCGGTGATGGGGATGAAAGCGGCGAAGCCATGACATCTATTCCCAAAAAAACACCTGGCGGGAAAGAATCGGGAACGTGTAAAATATGGGAGATTCGTGGAACGCAGAAAGGCAACCATGTCAACCATTGATTTTGAGCCTTTGTCGGTGTCTGTCCCCTTGTGGGAAGATCCTCCGGGCGTGTTCCGCGTGGGCCAAAGCCGGGTACTACTGGAATTGGTGCTTCGCGCTTTCCAGCGGGGTGAGAGCCCTGAAAACATCGTGAAGTCGTATCGGTCGTTACTATTGGCAGATGTATACGCGGTGATTGGCCGGTATCTGGTGAATCCTGCGCCGTTTGACGATTACCTACATATTTGCGACGAGCAGGCCGGCATCGTCCGCCGCGAAATCGAGGCCGCACAAAACCCAGGGGTCGGTAAGGAAGAACTACTGGCCCGGGCCCGTGTCAAAGGGTTGATCCCATGATGGGATTGCTGGTCGACCAGAATTTCAATGAGAAAATTGTGGAGGGGCTGACTCACCGCGACTCGACTTTGAATCTCGTACATGTTCGCGACGTTGGCTTGGCAACTGCTATCGATCCCAAGATCCTCGAATGGGCCGCCAGCGTCGGAAAGGTTTTGCTCACCCACGATCGCAACACAATCCCCTCTTTCGCATACGCTCGTGTGGCGGCCGGCCAAATCATGCCGGGCGTTTTTCTGGTCGATGACCGAATGCCCATCGGGCAGGCGATCGATGAATTGCTGGTCGCTATACATTGCCTTTCGGCTGACGAGTGTAAGGAAATCGTCAAGCATTTCCCGATGTGAGCGGAATCGATTTCATCTTCCGAATATTCATCGACCGATTGTGGATCGACCGGGAAACTTGACTCACGCGAATTTGGACCGAAGAAGACCGGCGGGTGAGTGACGCTCCTCCCGCCGAAATAAACTCGGGTTGAATTTGCATTTTCGAGTTGGCTATACTCCTCTATTCGATTAATCACCTACCCGCCAACATGGGACGGACTCCCCGATGGCAACTGCAACCGCGGCACGGCGCGCGACGGATCAATTCTTCACTGACGACTTTCAGAATCTGGTAACTCCGCCGAAAGGCGAGCGCTGGTTCCACAACATGCCGTTGCCGAACGGCGACCGCCTGGCGGGAGCGAACCCGGATCGAGCTCGCGAGCAGAAGCTCTGGCGCTATACCGTGGATGCGTTCGGTCTGGATCTTCAAGGCCTGCGGGTTCTCGATATCGGTGCGAATGACGGCCTGTTCACGATTGCCTCACTGCTGCGTGGTGCCGAGCACGTCACCGCGATCAATCCGGCCGACATTAATACGGGGACTTATCCTCGCAATCTGAACAAGGCGTGTGAGTGGTGGGACGTCCATCCGGGCCGCCTTCCAGCGAATACGCCAACTGCTAGCCCCCGGCGGCGTGGTTTTTCTGGAAACACAAGTCACCACGGTCGTGCATCCGCGGCCGGTGTTCGAACTCGCCAGCGATCTCGTTCTCACCACCGTGCCGCAGTTCAAGCAACTGGTCGGTACTTGTGGGAATAGTAACTTCCTTCTGCCGAATGATGCCGCACTATTGTGCCTTGCGGACACCTACGGCTTCCATTTGGAATTCCCCAACCCGCGCACGAACGAATATGAGCAATCACCGGAGTTGATGACCCGTCGAATCGGCGTCCTTCGAGCCAAATCCTAACCACCAGCACCTTCGGAGAGGCTCATGTTGAATAACATCCACCGATTCCGCCGAGCCCTGGGGCGAGTACACCGGAGCACCACTGCCGCGATCATGCGGCAACCTGCGGCACCGGGTGTCATTCCCGATGATGTCCTGCGGGTGTACGAAATGCTGCTGGGGCGGCCGCCGGAAAGCCTGACCGTGGTCAACCAGTATGTGAAAGCTCAAGTGAGCTTGCCCTACCTGATTTATGAGGTGTCACAGTCGCAGGAATTCGTCGGCCGCTGGCAAAATCGTCAGCTACATCAACCCGCGCATGGCACTCCGTTCGAGGCGTTTCCCGCTCACACCGGGCCGGGCAAGGCCGGGTTCATCACGGATTTCCTCGGCACGCGGACGCGCACGGCATTCATTCGCGGGACCGAACACCTCAGTGGGCATGTCGAAGGCTATCCAATTCCCGGCAACTTTCACGGCAGCACGATCGAGTGGGCGGGCGTGCTGAACGCGGTGCTGGAAGCAAAAGACCAGATGGTGGCCGTCGAACTGGGAGCCGGTTGGGCTCCGTGGCTGGTAACTGTGGCCGTTGCCGCAACGCGTCTGGGGATCGCGAATTTCCAACTCGTGGGCGTGGAAGGGTCGGCCGCCCATTTTGCGTTCATGCGACAGCACTTCCTGGACAACGGCCTTAATCCGGACACATACACGCTTTTGCATGGCGTCGCGGCAGGGGCCGATGGAATGATGGAATTCCCGGAACTTGCCGATCCCGCTGGAGACTACGGCGGCACCGTGGCGGCAGAGACGCCGTTCATGCCGCGCGTGTCGGCGGAAAACAGTCAGGTCCCCGCCTACTCGCTACCAACCCTGCTGGCCCCGTTCGATAAAGTGGATTTGGTCCATATCGACATCCAGGGCTCTGAACTCGACGTGGTGGGGGCAAGTCAGGAGGTTCTCCGGCAGAAAGTGCGACGACTGGTCATCGGCACCCATGGCCGGGTGATCGAGCAGAAGTTAGCGGAAATGCTATCTCAAACGGGCTGGAATCTTGAACTCGACGAAGCCTGCAAATATCGCGCACAGGGCAGAAGCATCGTGATGTGGGCGGATGGGTGCCAAGTGTGGCGAAACCTAGAAGTGTAAATGGGCGACGGTCGAATTTGCCCTACCCGTGAATCGATCCTAAACTTCAAATTGCTCGCCCCTGTTCCTCAATTCTGGAGCAAAACAACTGACCTAGTCATCCGATGTTCTGACAGGTGTCCCAAAATGTAAACACCATTAAAAAATCCGCCCGGTTCCCCACCCTCGAAACCGATCTCTCTCACGCGTTTACACTCATTTTATTGTTGCCTCAGACACGATAGATGGTACAGAATAGATTACCTGCCTGACTATCGCTGGTCGGTTCGATTGCCTTCCCACCGCAAACTTGGGGCACTTTCGTGTGCAATCCCGTTAATTGCTGGTCCATTCGCTGCCTGGCCCTATGTATGCTAGCGTCCGCTCCTTGCGCGTTGGCTGCCGAACGCTTCAGTTTGGCAACCGCAACGGGGCTCGAAGCTTTTCCCTTGAAGGTGCGGTTGGTCGGCAAGGATTCACGGCAGCAACTTCTTCTGACGGCTACTTGGGCCAACGGCTCGCAGCGAGACGTGACGCGCGAAGTGGCTTTCCGTTGTGCCGATGGCGCGGTGGCCAAGATCGGAGCCGATGGGGTTGTGCAACCCGTTGGCAGCGGCCGGACCATCATTGAAGTGGTCACGCCGGGCAAACGGATTGAGATCCCCATCGAAGTCGAACGCGGCGATTCGCTTCTTCCCGTCGATTTTGCTCGCGATATTGTGCCGATCTTAACAAAAACGGGTTGCAATGGCGGTGGTTGCCACGGCAAGTCGGGCGGCCGAGGTGGCTTTCAACTTTCGCTTTTCGGATTCGATCCGATTAGTGATTTCGATGCCATCGTGAAAGGGTCACGCGGCCGAAAGATTTCAGTTTCAAGTCCCGACCACTCG
>JAIOQJ010000670.1 GCA_021413475.1 Planctomycetota bacterium
GATCCAAAGGGGCGGCTTTCCGGCGAAGCGGAGTGACTCATGGAGTGATTCCCGTGAAAGGAACATTTTCGCCTTCGCGATTTTCTATCCAAGACTGCCTAAAAGGGCTCCCTCGTATCGTTTTTTCGATCGTTTCAGCAAAACGTTCACCAAGTTCGCCAATTTCACCTTGCATTGAAGTATTTTGCAATTGCGATTGCTCTCGCCTCTCTCGCATAAGCCGCGACCACTGATTCGATCCCGATTTCAAATCCGTCTTCCCCTGATTGCTAGATCCCGTTATATTCGCCCCGCTTGACATGGAACTTGCGCGCATCGTCGCGGAGGAGGAGGCGGACGAGATGAAGTACGCAATCTGGGGGCTTCTGTTCATCGCGGTAATGCCCGTCAACGTCCTTGCCGACGATCAATCGCAGATTCCCTGGGCGAATAAATTCTTCGCTCCCAAGGACCCTCCGCCAGTCGTCGTCCACGATTTTGGCACCGTTCCCTGGGGAACGACGCTGACTCATCGATTCGTGATGACCAACATTTATGCTGTGCCGATGCAAGTCGTCAAGGATCCTGACGTCTCGTGCGGGTGCGTCAAAATTGTTCGATATACTCAGAAACTCGAAGCGCGCGAAACGGGCTTCATCGATATCGAAATGGACGGCCGTCGCTTTCAGGGTGCCAAGGCGGTCACCATTCAAGTCCGTTTCGGGCCGAAATTCCAGTCGACGGCGTTGCTGCAAGTTCGCGCCTTTGGCCGGACCGACGTCGCCTTGAATCCCGGCCAGATCAATTTCAACACCGTGGCTCTCGGTCAAGAACCGCGGAAAGATGTCGATATCTCGTACACCGGTTCGCAGTTGAACTGGCAGATCCTCGGTGCCGACACGCAGAACGCGAAGAGTGTCAACGCTTCGCTGGTGAGATTGCAATCCTCGCAACGCGGCACCACCAGCTATCGTCTATCGGTTTCTTTGAAACCCGATGCCGAGACGGGCGTTCTTCAGGAACATATTCTCCTGAGAACCAATGACGCGGCCAATCCGGTATTGTCGATTCCGATCGCCGGAACCGTGCAGGCGCCGCTCTCGGTCGTGCAGGGGGCGATGGTGAAATTCGATCCGATTCCAGTCGGCCAAGAGATCAAACGCAATGTCATGGTGCGAGGGAACAAGCCGTTCCAGATCATGAAAATCGAAGGCGAAGGCGACGGTCTGAAAGTGGAATACACGCCGATTACCAATCCCATTCAAGTCGTGAAGATCACGTTCAAGCCGACCCAGGAAGGTGAACTTCGCCGCAAGATCACGATCTTCACCGATCAGAAAGAATCGACGTCCGTCATCATCGAAGCCACGGCGGAACCCGCCGCGCCTTGATTGAAATGGGAGAATTCGCAAGCCCGCGGATGAATATCCGTGGGCGTTTTTGTTGCGTCGTGGCGACATCAAAACCAAAACCGTGCGTGGTTTCACACAACCATCAAAAAATCCACTCTTCCAATTTCCACGAAGGCCACGCCATTTTCAACTCGTGCAAAAGCCACCCAGCCACGGTGACGGAGCTTTCATGTGATGCGTAGATGAGCCAATCCAACTCTGCGGAAGACCAATAGCCTTCCGCACCGTTGTAGAATGGTTCGAAGAGCAAAATATCCTGCTCATATTCAGGGCCGAATTCTCGCAATTCCCAAACTCGCGAGATTCCGTGTGCCGTTAATATGCTCTGCAAGCGCGCAACGGGCATTTCTACTTCAAAGGCACTCGCGTTGAAAGCCACAACATCCGGCAAGGTACAGTCGGCAAGCGGATACCAATAACCGTCGCCGATTTGCCATTGCGTGCGAAAGCGAGGCCATATCGACTTTGATTCCTCGTCGGTTAGTACTCGCCTATACGGAAGCGATGCAACTTCGCTCAAGCTAGACAGCGATAGGCTCCGGATGTAAGCAGCAAAAGCCGCACGCTCTTCTTCCGTCGCTTTTCGTTCGACCTCACGGGTCGGGCCTTGTGTGAAAATATCATCTGCCAATTCGCCAGCCAGAATTAACAGTTTCCGTGTGTCTCCAAGACCGTTCAGCTTGGCTGGTTCGATACGTTCCAGCTCGATCCGGATTGCGTTCAAGACGTTGTAACGAGAAACTATTGCCGCAACCGAATCAAGAATTTCACGCGTAGCATCTGCTTCCCTACGTGCGATATCGGTCATCTGCTTGTGCCAAAAAGCATATTGGTCAAGACAATATCGACGTGCGGCGGTGTGCAATGCAAAGGCAGGTTCCATAGGAGCACCCTCGAGGTTGTTACCCCCCAATCGCATGCATCGTCCGCTCCGGTTTCACAAATCGTGAAGTGTTGATCTCGTGCCCTTCCCACTTGGAAGCGACGTTCGCTCGAATGCTCGCAGCCAGTGCAATATCGTCATGCCCGTCACGCAGGAGCGGTTTCACATCGACTTCGTCGAGAGCGAACAGGCAATGCCTCAACTTCCCATCCGCCGTCAACCGGATGCGGTTGCAACTTCGGCAGAACGGCCGGGAGATGGACGCGATCAGGCCGAAACGGCCGCCACCATCGGCATAGACGAAATCCATCGCGGGAGAGCGTGGGTCGTAATCCGGGGCGGGAGAGATTGGGCCGAACTCTTCTTCGAGCAACGCTAAAATCTCGTGAGCGAAGAAGACTTTGTCGCGTTCCCAGGAATCCGCGCCGATCGGCATATACTCGATGAAACGCATCTCGTAATTGTTTTCGCGGGCGAAACCGGCCAGCGGCACGGCGTCGCGTTCGGTGACGCCGCGAATGCTCACGGCATTGATTTTGATCGGCTCGAAGCCGACACGTTTCGCTTCTGCCAAGCCCGCGAGGACTTTGTCGAGGCCGTCACGGCGTGTCAGTTCGCGGAAGCGGCCCGGATCGAGCGTGTCAAGGCTCACGTTCAACCGTTCGAGGCCCGCGTCATGGAGGGCTTGCGCCTGGTCGGCGAGCAGAATGCCGTTGGTGGTCACGCCGATGTCGCGGATGCCGGGGATTTCTTTCAGCATGACCACGAGCTTGGCCAGATCGCGGCGCATCAACGGCTCGCCGCCGGTCAGGCGAACCTTGTCGATCCCCAGCGGGGCGGCGACGCGAACGAAATGCGTGATTTCTTCGAAAGAGAGCAATTCCGATCGATCACGGAAGACGACCTCTTCCGGCATGCAGTAGGTGCAGCGGAGATTGCAGCGATCGGTGACGGACACGCGCAAGTTGTTGTGGATGCGTCCATACCCATCAACGAGCGGGCCGGTGTTGCTATTCAGATTGGGGATTGGCAGCCGCATTCCGCTTTCCGCTTTCCGATTTTGTAATACCAATGCAGTTGAACCACAGAGACACAGAAGCACAGAGAAGAGAGATCAGAGAAAATCGATGCGCCCTGCGAAGAATTCTTGGCCACGGATTGAACACGGATCAAACACGGATGAAATCCAGAGCAACATCATCCATGGACTTAACCGTGTTCGATCCGTGTTTGATCCGTGGCTAAAACTCTTCGGTTGTGGGTCGATCGCGCTGAGTATTTATTCTGGTTTTCTCTGTGATCTCTGTGTCTTTGTGGTTCAAATGTCTTGGTTTTAGATTCAGCTACGCCCGGCCGCTTGTCTCTGCTTAATCACTCTTTTGGACGCCCTGAGGATGCACCCATTCGGTGCGTCCGTCCGCCCAGTTTTCCTTTTTCCAGATCGGGACCAACTCTTTCAAGCGATCGATGGCATGCCGGCAAGCCTCGAACGCTTGCGCGCGATGCGGACAAGCCACCGCGATGGCGACGCTGATGTCGCCCACTTCGAGCCGGCCAAGTCGATGTTCCATCGCAATCTCGCCGACCGGCCATTTTGCCCGGACGTCGCTCTCGATCTCCGCCATCTTCTTCTCGGCCATGCCGGGGTAAGCCTCGTAATCGAGGGCGACCGTCACCTGATCGCCGGTCAAATCGCGAACCGTACCGAGGAACGTCACCACCGCGCCGCAACCGGGTTGGCGGACCGCCTCCGTCAGGGCGTGATGATCGATCGGCTCACGTGTCAGGCGGATCATCGCGGCCTCAACCTCCGCTCACGGGGGGGATCAAGGCGATCTCGTCGCCCGCACGCACCAACGCGGTATCCTCCGCGAATTCCCCATTGATGGCCACCTGCGAGTGACCAAGCAAAGTGGCTAGTTCCGCGTTTCCGTCGCCGAGTCGGTCACGCAGTTCCCGCACCGTGGCCCCGGTGGGGAGTTCCATTTCAACCACGTCGCGGCCCAGAAGATCGCGGAAGCGGGCGAAGACGAGAATTCGCACGGTGTGCGTCACGGCGTCACCAGGCCGCGCGGCGGGCGGCGGAGTTTGCGAGCGATTTCCGGCACAAGGCCGTACGCCAAGGCGAGATACTGAACCGGATGCAGTGTACGTTTGCCGCTCCCTTGTTCCATCTGCATTCGGCAACTGCCGCACTCGGTCGAACCGAAAAGGACACGCGGTCGGGCCATTTCATCGAGCATCGGTCTGCCCGCCTGAAGCGACGCCTGATGATTGGCCGCCGTTAATCCGAACGTTCCGGCCATTCCGGAGCAGCTAACGTCAATTGTATGCACCCTCAACTGAGGGATCAACGAAAGCAGGGCCGGACCATGCACTCCCATGCCGAGCGCCTTCACGTGGCAAGGCACGTGATGCCCCAGCGAGAGGTCAAGCGGCATGAAGTCGGTCCGCAAACGGCCCTGTTCGTGCAGCTTCCACAGGAAGGCCGTCAGTTCCATCGTGTGTTCGGACACCAAGGCGGCATCGGGATCGTCGATCAGGTCGAGCGAATCCTTGCGAAGCATCACGGCCGCGGTCGGTTCCGAACAGACGACCGTATACCCTTCGCGAACCAATTCGGCGAGCAGGCGAAGGTTGTGCCGGACCGTCTCGCGGGCCAGTTCAATGTCGCCCTGCGAGAGGGCCGTGATGCCGCACGCTTTCTGGCCAAGCGGCACATGAACCGGAATGCCGTGATGATGCAGAACCGCGACGGTCGCCTCGGCGATTAGGGGGTCGAAGACATTGGGGAAAAGATCAACAAAGTACGCCACTCGCGGCAAGCTTCGGTCCATGCCGCGTTGCCGCGGTTTGCGGGTCCAACCTCGCCGCCGGGCACGCTTGAGAAAGTTCCGGGCCGCGAAAGCGGGAACTTGCCGCTGACGGGACAGGCCGGAGAGTTTCTCCATCATCCACCGGAAAACCCGGCTGCCGAGCAGAGTATTGGTCGTCCGGGCAAAGTTACTCCCCATGCTCGAAAGCGACTCAATACGCGAAAGAATCCATTCCGTACGGTCGAGGCCGTGTTCGACCTGATGGGCCGCCTTCGCTTCCAGCATCAATTTCGGGATGTTGACATGGGCGGGACATTCAGTGGCGCACATCTTGCAATTGATGCAAAGGTCGGCAATGTCGCGAACTTCGTCCGCTCCGATCGCTTTCGAGGACGCATCGGTACTCAGCAAGCGGCGCAGGACATTGGCCTTGGCACGCGGCGAGGCCGCTTCGGCGTGCGTCACATGAAACATCGGGCACATACGGCGATTAAAATCCTCGGTCCGGCACGAGCCGCAGCCGTTGCAGGCGTTCACCTGTTCCGCCATTTCGTCCGTTGACCAGAGCAGGATTCGCGCAGGGGGTGCAGGCTTGCCGTTCGTTTCCGGAAGCGGTTCGGCTGCTTTGGGTTTCCCGGTCCGCAACGACCACGCCGGCCGGCTGGGATCGAGCCCGACGATCTTGCACGGATTGAGAATATTCTTCGGATCGAAGAGATGCTTCAATTCACGTAGGACCGGGAAAAGCCGGCCGCTTTGCTTCTCGACCCACGGAGTACGGGCAATCCCCGTGCCGTGCTGCGAACTGATCGTGCCGCCCATGCCGATCACCAGGCCATGCACTTCGTCAGCGATGCCCCAAAGCTTGGCGACGTCGGCGGGGTCGTCCAGATCGAGGAACGGACGAGCGTGAATCTGCCCCGTTGCCGCGTGGATCATGAACGAAGCCGTGGTGTCGAAACGCTGCAAGATCGTTTGAATCCTGCCCAAAAACTCGGGCATCGCTTCCGGCGGCACGCCGACGTCTTCGATGAACGCCAGCGGCCGCGGACCTTTGCCGAGCATGTAAAGGGCGGGTAGAGCGGCCTCGCGGACCTGCCAGAGCCGTTCAATCGAGGCATCGTCAAACGCGGGGAGTGCCAGGATCGCGAGATGGTGCTGGCGCTGCAGAACGTCGATCAGTTCCAGGCCGGCTTGGCGTGCTTCTTCGACACTATCGCGTTCGAATTCGACGAGGAGTACCGCTTCGGCACTAACGGGGATCAACTTGGCCATCTCGGGCGACTGCGTCCGTGTCAGGGTCAACAAGCGTCGATCGAGGAGTTCGCAAGCGGAAGATAATCGGGTGCGAGCATGTTCCGACGCGCGCAAGGCCGAGTCGAGACTTTCGAAGCCGAATAGAACCGCGGACCGGCCGCCGGCTAACGGAATCGTTCTCAGCGTCGCTTCGGTGAAGAACGCCAACGTTCCTTCCGAACCGACCAGTAATTTCGTCAGGTCGATCCCACCGTGATTGAGCACACCATCGAGCAGATAGCCGCAGCGATTGAACGGTGTCCGCAATTTCGATTCTTGAATGAGGACGGCATGGCGTTCCAGAAGGTCCTGTACGGAACGCGTGATTGCATCCAGACGTTTCCCCTCCGCCAACACGGGCTTGCCGTTTTTCTCGACGGAGTGCGGTCGGTGGACAACACCGGCCTCGCCGTTGTCGAAGACAAGTGAGAGGGCTTGCACATGATCGCGCGTGTAACCGTGCCGGGCCGCGTTGCTGCCCGAGGCGTTAGTCGCGAGCATACCGCCGATCGTGCAACTAGACGCACTGGCGGGATCGGGTGCGAAACGCCGGCCATGCTTCGCTAGTTCCCGGTTCAGGTTCTGGCAAACGACACCCGGTTGCACGCGAACGAAGTCGGAGCCGATTTCAAGAATTTTGCGGAAATGGACGCTCAGATCGACCACGATGCCGACCCCGAGCGACTCGCCGGCAACGCCCGTCCCGGCCCCGCGCGGGATGATCGGAATCTGTTTTTCGTGTGCGTACTGCACGAGAAAGCGGAGATCGTCATCGTCGATGGGGACAGCCACGGCATGAGGTAGGATTTCGAACAGGCTGGCATCCGTGGCATAAAGTCCGCGCGACTGCTCGTCCAGGAGCAGGTCGCCCCGGAAGTGCCCTCGCCAGTCGTCGCGCAAGCGCCGACATTTCGCGTCCACGGAATTTGCCCCGTCGTGATGGTTCGATAGGCAAAGTATACGGATGGTTGAATGTGAATGCGACGGAAACGCGGCTCAGCCGCTGGTCTTCGCGCTGGTAATGAGTGCCATCAACTCGGCCCGGGTGGCCGGGTTGGTCTTGAATCCGCCGCGCATCGCACTGGTGATGCAGACAGTCCCAGGCTTCCGCACGCCGCGAATGGTCATGCAAGTATGAGTGGCCTCAAGGATGACGCCGACACCACGGGCTTCGAGCTCGTCCATCACCAAGTCGGCAATTTCCTCAGACATGCGTTCTTGAACATGCGGCCGATGCGACACCACCTCGACCACGCGTGCCAACTTGCTGAGGCCCACGACCTTGCCGCTGGGGAGATAAGCGATGTGCGCTTTGCCCATGAAGGGAAGGAGGTGATGCTCGCAGACACTCGAAAAATCGATGTCCTTTTGCACGACCATCTCGTCGTGCTTCACGGTGAACGTTTTGCCGAGATGAACGCTGGGATCGACATGCAAACCTGAAAAAAGCTCGACATACATCCGAGCAACACGATCTGGAGTTTCCAGCAACCCTTCGCGATCCGGATCTTCACCGACAGCAATGAGGATTTCCCGAACGGCCGCACGGATGCGTTCCAAGTCCACGGCCGGCTTGCCCGAGCCTTCAGGCTCCTCGTCGCACCAGTCGGCACAACCAATCCCGTTCGAAGCTTGCGGAGGTTTCAAGGCGGATTTTCCTAGCACAAATATTAGTCATGGAGAGGATGCAGCACGGCGGAACGCTCTAGTGAGTTATAGACGTCTCGACGCGGGGAATCAACTTCGAGAGGGTGTCCGATCCATGAATGCGAGGATCGGTGCGAGCAACGCGAACCCAAAAGCAATGGCGGGGAACAGGAATCGATTGCCGAACGCGGACGCATCCCATTCGTCGTACCGGGCAAAAAAGAGCAGGTTCAGGAGGATCGACCATGCTAGGGCAAGCGAAGCCCAGCGGGCGTTCGTTCGCCACGCCTTGAACAGGCCGAACGGCCAAAGGAACCAGAGCGGTGCAGTTCGCATTAGCCCAATGCGGCCATCGAATAGAAGATTGCCCAGTCCGGTCAGGATCGGTTGATTGAAGCGGGAATAATGTTCGGTGATCGCAAAACCTTCAGGCATCACACGGGCATCGCGATCGTAGCCCGTGGTAAATGGCGACCCAAACAGGTGCGCATTGATCGCCAGCATGGGGGCGACGGCAATCAGCGAGGCGACAACACATCGCAACGTCGCCCGCCAACCGAGCGGGAGCACAAGGATCGCCAAAGGGAGAAGGATCAGGGCGAGGTAGACCTTGGCCCAGACAGCCAGACCAGCGAGCAACCCGCAACGGATCGGTTGATGGCGAATGGCGAAGATGAACGCCCAAACGGCCAGTGCCGTGCTGAGGACATCGGGCGAATAATTGAACGTGTACTGGAGAAAAGGGGTCGACAGGTACGCGACCAACGCGAGCAGGCGAGATTTCGGCGTATCCCCAGCTAGTACGGCGATGCCTACGATCAAGGCGAAAGTCTGTACGATACTGACGATCAGTAACCCGGCTTTTCCGAACTGGAACAGAAACGGGATCGACACGATCGGCAGCAGCACCGAATGCTTGGAAACAATGCGGTTATCCTTCGAGAGGGCAAAGAACCCTTCGTGGTCCTTCAAGTCACCCGGAAGTTGATTGCGGAGATCCCAGTCGCCGTCGCGAAGGAGCGATTCCGCCGTCGCGGCGTAGTAAGGACAATCGCCGATGAGGAATGCATCCCAGCGCGGCGCGCGGTAGAGCGAGATCGCCATGTAGACGATTTCGAAGAAGAGAAGGATTAGGTAAAAACGTGCAGGTGAGAAAAAACGCATGATGAGAAGCCCGTGGGCCCGAAGCGAACGTTCGTAGTGACCCGCCTTAGCGGGTCCCGGCGCTCAGACCCGCTAAAGCGGGTCACTACGAACAAAGACGGGCGACCCTGTGGGTCGCCCGTTAATGGTAATTGCAACCAAGTATCACTTCTTTTGTTCTTTCACAACCCAATAGTGCAGCGTGTACTCGTCGCCATCGGAGCCCTTGACCGTGATGGTCTTATCCGGCTTCCAGTCGCCAAGGCTGAAGCGGTGCGACACAACGCGCGTTCCCGGCTTGCACATGCTCTGAATCAGAGGGCTCATGCGGGCACCGAGATCATCTCCCATGTATACCAGCACCACGCTCGATTCCTTGAGGCCGGCCATGTCCTTTTCAACTGTCACATCGCCTTGAGTGATGACGATCTTGTCCGCCACGCCTTCGGATTTGGCCTTTTCCTTGGCCTTCTCGACCATCTTCGGGTCGTAGTCGATGCCGATGCCTTTCTTGGCATTGAGCATCTTGACGGGACGGATCAGCATGACCGCGTCGCCGCAACCTGGATCGAAGACCACGTCATCCTTGCCGATTTTCGCCATCTCGGCCATCTTGTCAACGATGTCGTCCGGAGTCGGCACCCAGCGGACAACGATCTTATCGTTCTTCTTGTCCTCAACGCGCAGATCAACGCTGATTTCCTCACCCGCTTTGAAGGTGACTTCGCGTGAGCGGGTGATCTTCGTGTAGTTGTTCGGATCGATCAAGGCTTCGATTTTGTACGTGAACGTCTTGCCTACTTCGAGAGCGGGCGTCGTGAACGACCGGGTCGAACCGGTCGACTTGGTCTGCACGCCTTCAACGGTGACCACCGGCTCCTTGTAGGTGCGTTCCGGCAGCAGGATCTTGATCGTGGATGCTTTCTTTTCCTGGGCGTTCGCCAGTCCGGCCAGGCCGAAAACGATCGCCAACGAAATACTGAGCAGACGCATGGTGTTCCCTCGTGAATGAAAAGGCGTCCCCGTTTGGGGACGCCACCAAATACGGAATGGAATTCAATCTACTTTCTTGTCGAACTTACCGTCCTTTTCCTTGCCCGTGATGGTCCAGACATGGAGCGTGTACTCGTCGTTATCCTCACCCTTGACGGTGATCGTCTTTTCCGGCTTCCAGTCGCCCATGATGAAACGATGCGACACGATCCGGGTGCCCGGCTTCAAGGCGTTCCAGAGCATCGGCCGCAGGCGGATGTTCATTTCGTCGCCGAGGTAAAGCATCATCACGTTGACGTCGGCCAGGTCCTTGGCATCGAGCTTGAGGATGTTCCCTTCGCGGATTTCAATCTTGTCGGCGATGCCAGAAGTCTTAGCGTTTTCCTTGGCTTCGGAGACACGCTTGGGATCGATATCGATACCGATACCTTTCTTCGCGCCCATCTCCTTCACGGCCGTGATAATCATCACGGCGTCGCCGCAACCGAGATCGCAAACAACGTCTTCCTTGCCGATCTTCGCGAGCTCACCCATCTTTTTGACGATATCCTTGGGCGTCGGCACCCAACGGATGCGGACATCGTCGGCAATCTTGTCGTCCTTTTTACGCAGATCGACGGTCAGTTCCTCGCCCGCCTTGAAATTCACTTCCCGGGTGCGGATGATCTTCGTGTAGTTGTTCGGTTCGATGACGGCTTCGACCTTGTAAATGTAAACCTTCCCGGCATCGAGCGGCGGGGTAACGAAACTGCGTTCGGCTCCGCTTTGCTTGGTCAACACGCCTTCGATGCGAACTTCCGCCGGCTTGTACAGCGTCTCCGGAAGCAGAATCTTGATTGTGGCGGCTTTCTTGTCGGTTTTCGGATCGGCCTTGGCATCGGCCTTGTCCTGCGCGGACGCGGAGCCAATCAGACCGATGAGCATGGCGAAGGCGGCCAGCCATGCACGAAGGTGAGTCGAAGACATCGTGGCAATCTCCCGGTGGGTTCCTTGATTTTGCAGTGCTCCGCGAAGCGGGCACGGTTGGGCACATTGTTACAGGAAACAGGGGCATCAGGCAATAAAATTGCGGGTAGAGTGCCTCATCGGGCGAGCTTGGGTGCCGGGCTCGCGGCCTTGCGTGAGCCTAGGGAAGAATCCGCGAAGTTTAACTTACCCACGCGTGCCTTTGAGCGCGAGTAGCTTCTCTACTCGCTGTCACGGTTTCACGGCCACGGGGTTGTTTCGCCAGGCGAACTTGGCGGCGAACGCTTTCGGTTCGTACGTCTCCTGGCCTTTATCGGTCTGCACCACGTATAGCAATTCCGATTCGATACCCGCGGGGGCGCGGTAATGCCCCTCCGCGGCGATGGCGGTAATCTGTTTGCCGTCGTTGATCAGGGTGGCCTTCACGAGGCCTGTCGATACATCCCAGGAACGCAATGAGCGATCGAGGGTGGCCGTCATGATCGTTTTCCCGTCGTTCGACCACGCAACCGATTGGACCGGTGCCATCGCTTGCACACTATGGATCTGCTTCTCGGTTTTCAGATTCCAGATTTGCATCGTGTGATTGGAGCGCCCGGAAGCGATCATCGTGGAATCGGGCGAGAAGGCCAGGGCGGTCACGTTACGCGGACTGCCGATGAGCTCCAATTTGATTTGCAGTTTGCCCGAGGTCAAATTAAAAATGCGAACGACATCGTCGCTGCCGCCGCTCGCCACCATGCGGCCGTCGGGAGAGAGTGCGATGGTTTGCACATCGTGCTCTGTCTGAAATATTCTGGATGGTTTGCCCGTCATCAAGTTCCAAAGAATCAGGCTACGGTCGGCACTGCCGGAAACGAAATTTCGGCCGTCACGCGACCAGGCCAGGGCCGTCACGGGATGCGTGTGACCAGTCAACGTGTTCAGCAACTTGTCGGAGTTCGGCGAGTAGACGCGGACATTCTTGTCGGTACCTGCCGTCGCCAGTTTGCCTTCGGGAGACCAGGCGAGCGCGCTCACGACTCCGTCGTGCCCGGCCACCGTTTGCACGGTCATGCCATTGGAACCATCCCAAACTCGGACCGACTTGTCGGATGATGCCGTGGCCAGAAACTTGCCGTCGCGCGACCACAAGGCGGCCGTCACCGCGCTCGTATGCCCTTCGAACGTCTGCAATTTCTTTCCCATGTTTGTTTCCCATTCCGTCAAGGTTTTCTCGCCAATACCGGCCAGGATCGGCTTGCCGGGCGTCCATGTCATCGTTGCCGTCTGAGCCGACGGGGGTGTGGACCGGGCTCGCGTCGGCCGCGAGATCCTGAATATGCAAATTCGTCCCGTCAGTCGAGGCAAGCAACGTGTGATCTTTGTTGCTGCCGAGGATCGTCGCACTGAAGGTCAGGGGCCGCAAAACCTTGAATGTCTCCGGGTCGCGCAAACTGACGGGGCCGGAACGTGCGGCAGTGGCAATCCCTTTGCCGTTCGTTGCCCAGAGGGCGGTCGTCACTTGTCCTGGCAACGTGCTCAGTGATTTCTTCGATTCCACTTCCCAGACGACGGCATTCGTACCGCCGCCCGTGAGGAGCCTTTTGCTATCCGGCGACCAGGCGACGGCATAGACAACAGTACCGTCGGGCGTCAAGGACGCGAGGTTCTCGCCATCGCTGGCTCGCCAAACGTACGCACCGTTCGAGGACCCGGTGGCGAGATATTTACCATCGGGCGACCAGGCGACGCAAAGGACCGCCACACCCGATTCCACGGTACGAATCTGCTTGTTTTCCGCCAGATTCCAGAAGGTCGCGAATCCACTGGTGCCGCCCGTGATGACGAGCGTCGAACCGTCGGGCGACCAGGCGACACCAAACGTGTAACCTTTATGTTTCCGGAGTGTGCGCAGCGTCATGCCCGTCTTGATATCCCAGATTCGGGCGGTCCCATCATTACTGCCGGTCGATGCAAGAACCGATCCGTCGGGTGAGAACGATAGGCCGTAAATGTACGAGTCGTGCCCGACCAATATTCGTTGCAGTTTTCCGCTGGGTATCTCCCAGAGGCGAATCATCCCATCATAACCGCCGGTCGCCGCGAGCTTGCCATCCGGGCTGACGGCCAGCGCGGTGGCATTCCAGCGGTGCAGCTTGGTCTCCACGGTCCAGCTTTGCACTCCCTTGATCGCGCCGGGTCGAGCTACCGGCGTCCGGTCAGAAAGAGCCTCGCCTGGCTTGAACTCCAACGGTTCAGGGACCAGCAAGCCCTTCTTTTTCTTCGGATCGATTTTGGCCGCCTGACCCGAAAGAGGTGCCTGGGCCGTCAGCAGCATGAAACCGGCGAAGAGTATGAACGTTCGAAGTGCGCAGAACATCACGAAGTCTCCGCGAGAGAGTGTCCAATCAAGAATAGCTTACTCGCGAAAGCGGAGGGAATGTATTCAAATTCAACTCGCAGCAATGGAACATGCCTTCCGCGTCCTGCTCACCCCGCGGGTAGGCTAACGTCCGAAAGCCAAATCCGCCCTCGCACTAGTGCCCCGACACACCCCGTATATAGAACGAACCCCAAGGGTTATCGTTTCACACGAAGGGGGTAGGCGTGCGCGTTCTCATCACGGGTGGTTATGGCTTCATCGGCGCGTGGATCATTCGCAATCTGCTCGCCCAGGGCGACGAGGTCTGGGTATACGATTTGAAAGAGGATCCACGTCGCTTGCGTGCCATCATGCCCGAAGCGGAAGTTCGCAAGGTCGTGTTCGTCCCCGGCGACGTCACTGACCTGCCGCGTTTGCAGAAGGCGCTGGCCGATTTCCGCATCAGCCACATCATCCATCTCGCGGGATTGCAAGTGCCGACCTGTCGGGTGAACCCCATCCTCGGGGCCCAGGTGAACGTCATCGGCACGCTGACCGTCTTCGAAGCCATCCGCCTCGCCGGCGATCAGATCAAGCGACTGGTTTACGCCAGTTCCTCCGCGGTGCTCGGGCCGCCCGAGAAGTATCCGAAAGGCCCGCTGGCCGACGATGTCAAGCTCCTGCCGAGCACCCACTACGGCCACTTCAAGATTTGCAACGAGGGGAATGCCGCGATCTATTTTCAGGAAAACGGCATCTCGAGCATTGGCCTACGGCCCTGGACGGTCTACGGCGTCGGCCGCGATCTCGGCATGACCAGCGAGCCGACCAAGGCGATCAAGTCGGTGGCGATCAATCGCCCGTACCACATCAGCTACGGCGGCTGGCAGGATCTGCAGTACGTCGATGACGTCGCCCGCATCTTCGTCCGCTGCCTGATGCAACCGGATCAGGGGGCGAAATCGTACAACATTCGCGGGACCGTGGTCGATCTCCCGCCCTTCCACAAGGCCTTCTGCAAAGTGTAACCGGCCGCGGCCAAACTGGTCAC
>JAIOQJ010000671.1 GCA_021413475.1 Planctomycetota bacterium
CGGCAAAACCGTGCTCCTCAAGCTGATCGTTGGCCTCGTTCAACCAACTTCCGGCACGGTGTCTTTCGAAGGTCGGTCGCTACAAGCCGTTCGGGATAAAGACTTGATTCGGATGCGATTGCGCATCGGCTTCTTGTTTCAGGGAGCAGCCCTTTTCGACAGTCTAAACGTCTACGATAACGTCGCGTTCGGATTGCGCACGATGCGCAAGTTGAGCGAGGCAGACATCCGGGAACGAGTACAACGAAGAATCCACGAAGTGGGGTTGCCCGCTTCAGTGGAGCAAAAGATGCCGGCGGAGTTGTCGGGTGGGATGAAAAAGCGGGTGGGATTGGCGCGCGCTCTTGCACTCGACCCGGAAGTGATGCTCTATGACGAACCGACGACCGGTCTCGATCCGATCATGTCTGATGTAATCAATGAACTGATTCTACAAACGCGGAAGAGCAGGCCGATCACCAGTGTCGTCGTCACGCACGATATGAAGACAGCACGCAAGGTGGCGGATCGCGTGGTCATGCTGCATCCGCTGTCGCGCGTTGGGCCCGAGGTGCCGCAGATTCTTTTTGATGGGCATCCGAACGACCTGAAGGATTTCCCCGACCCTCGCGTTCGTCAGTTCATTGAAGGCGAGGCCGGCGAGCGATTGAGTACGATCGACGCTGCCTGGTTGCATTGACACATCGGTGAGCGTCCGCTCTCCGCGGAGGATCGAAGCCATGACGGAACGTCAGCAGCGGCTACGCTTGGGAATTTTCGTCGTTCTGACGCTGGGTCTATTCGGCGGGCTCATACTTCTTTTCGGCGGCGCCCCCACCTTGTTCTCCAAGAGCGTCCAGTACACCATGATCTTCAGTGATGCCCCTGGAATCGCGGCGGGGACGCCCATCCGCAAATCGGGTGTGAAGGTCGGGGTGGTCAGTGCAGTCGTCCTCGATGATACCACTGGGCAAGTGCGTGTCAGCGTGGCTCTCAATCCGAATTTCACTCCCCGGACCAGCGATGAGCCCACCGTCACTCGCGGGATCCTGGCGGGGGACACAGCCATTGACTTCATTCCACGTTCGACTGAAAAAGCCGCGGTGGGCGATCCGATCCCGCCCGGGACGGTGATCCAAGGGGTATCCCCTTTCAACGCCAAGATCTTGCTCGATCAGGCAACAGGCGTCGTTCCCGAAGCACAGCGTTCACTCGAACAACTTCGCAAGTCGCTCGAAGCACTCGAACGGGTGTCGCCGCAAATCGAAACAACATTTCGCGAAATCGGCGATTTGGCGAAATCCGGCCGGGAATTCATCCCCGAATTAAAGCGGACAAACGATTCGTTTCGCGATCTCTTCGTCGGAACGGATCTGAACGAAATCAAAGGCATCATCCCCGAATTAAAGAAAACCAACGACGAGGTCCGCTTCTTTCTCAAAACAGCCTCGTTCTGGATTGAGGAAACCGGTGTGATGGTCAAGAAAAACGAACCGAAAATCGCCAAGGCGATTGATTCCTTGACGACAACTTCAGATCGCGTTGGCGAAATCTTCAATGCCGAGAACCAGAAGAACATCGCGGAAGTCATCAAAAACTCCCGCGACGCCAGCGCCCGCTTCGATCGCCTCGCGATGGGAGCCGAGGACTTGATGAAGGATGGCAAAGTCGCGATGAAGACCTTTAACTCCGCGATGGGTCAAACCGAACAAGCCATCACCGAGGT
>JAIOQJ010000672.1 GCA_021413475.1 Planctomycetota bacterium
CCGTGTTTCATCCGTGGCTAAAATTCTTCGGCTGCGAAGCAATGTTACTTCTTCCCAGCCGCGGCGGGAGCGGCTTCTTCGCCTTCGGCGGCCTTCTCCTTCTTGACCTTCTTCAGCACGATCTTGAGAACGCGCACCTTCGGCAGGCCAAAGGGGCTGCGGCCGTCCGGCCACTTCTCGAGATCTTGCAGGGTCTTGATCCGTTCGGCACGCGTCAAAACGCTGCGGGCCCGGGACAAGGAGTTCTTCCGCTTCAGACTTTTATCAATGCTCATGGTATCGTCCCCAGTTGGGGGTATTCGTGGATGGTGTTGAACTTCATTTTCTACCGGTGGGGTGGGTAGACGACAAGAGGATTGAAACCTTTTCCAGATTTGGATTTTTCGCGTTCGGGGAAAAAGATGACGCTACGAATTCGTAACAAAACTCGCGTTTTGCGTAACAAAACATGACCTATTCATAACAAAACGCGTGTTTTTGCGTAACAAAACATGACCTATTCGTAACAGAACGCTACCCATGCGTAACAAGAAATGTGCCATTCGTAACAGGCGGGGTGTGAGTTTGATGTTACGAATGGTTTTGAGCGGTGTCTCGGGTTAATTCTTCGTATCCCTTGCTAGAACGCGGATCCGCCTTTCCATTTCACCGGCATCCTTCGCTTCCAGGATCCCGTCAATTTCCAGACGTACTAGGCCAGACTCGCTCGCGGCACTCACGACATTTAAGGCTCGCTTGTACCAGTCGAGTTTCTTTAGCGGATCGTCCGGCCAGCGCACGCGCAGTGCCTCACCGTGTTTGAGGATGTCGTCGAGAATTTCCGTGCGAATCTCACGCTTCCAGCGAAGCGCGGCCGTGATGGCCGGCAAGGCCTTGGCGTCGTCGCCGGCCGCGAGCCAGGCCAACGCCAGCGACCGCTGGGCCTGGGCGTCCGTCGGCCGCAGTTCGACGAGCCGCTCAAAATCCGCGATTGCCCGCTTCGGTTCGTTCTTTTTCAAAAACACGGCAGCCCGGCGGCGGATCGGTTCCGCCGAGTAGGGGTCCATCTCGATCGTCCGTGTCCAGTCGGCCAAGGCCTTCTCTTCGTCGCCGAGCTTCTCGTGAACCTCCGCTCGTTTCCAATACGGCTCGATCATTTCGGGGGCGAGGAAGATCGCTTCGTCGAGATCGGCCAGCGACTCCTTGGTCGCCCCGAGCGAACCACGTGCGAGCCAGGCGATCGCATTCTTGCGGTCGGCTTCGATCAGTTTCGTCGCCAATTCGCGGGCTTCCTTCTCTTCCCCCAATGCGGCCAGTGCCCGAGCGATGCGGGCCTGGTCGGCATTTATTTCGGCCATTTTCTTGGCCCCGTCGTAGCGACCCGTCCTGTGGAAGGCGTCGCACAATTCGCGGACCATGCCGGCCTCGCGTTCGAGGCTGACCGCCTTCGCCAGTTGCACGAGGCCCGTTTCGGTGCGGCCGTGTGCCATCAAATAACGGCCGCGAAGCTGATGCTCCTTGGCCGTCTTGGGATCGAAAAGCGGTCGGGCCGCTTCCAAGAACGCACTCAACTCCGCCGATGCGATCGCGTAGCCAAGCTGCTGCTGCGCTCCTTCGCGGGCCGCCAGCATGCCGACGACGTCGCCTTTGTCATTGACGACCGGCCCGCCGCTCGAACCGGCCTGATGAGGGATCTGCAGCAGCAGCGTGCGCGGTTTCGTCGCCTCGTTCTCGCCCATGGTCGCGGGCACGAGTTCGACGTTGGCTGTCTGCCGCACGCTACCGGACGAATAGAGCCAGAGGAGTTCCACGCCCGAGGGATGCGACAGAGCGTGAATCCGCTCGGCCACGCGCGGTTCCTGTTTGCCGAGCGGCAATTCGCCCACATCTTTCGGAATTGTTTCGAGTTCGATCAACGCCAAATCGCGTTTCGGATCGCGGCTAAGGACCACGCCGCGGGCGAGAAAACCATCTTTCCGCAAGGCGATGCGATCGACGTATGCCGACGCCTCGGCGATGATCTCGCCCTTGTCGGCGCGTGGGAAAAGGACATCGACTTGATCTGACCGGCCGGCCCCGGTCGCGGTGGCGAGGACCAATCGACGTTCGTGATCGACCACCCAGCAACCCGCCCGGCCTTCGGTCGCGTTGGGCCGAATCCAGCCCGTCGCGGCCGAGAGTTTGCGAATCAGGTCGGCCGTTTCTCGCTTCGCTTCCTTGGGTTCGCCGAGCAAGGCACGTACTTCGCTCGCCTGGATGGCGATAGTCGCTTGCGGGGCCTGCCGAAAGCCGGAGATGACGCCGACGACTTCGCACCGTTCGTTCACGAGCGGCCCGCCGCTATCGCCCGGCAAAATTGGCGATTGGGCGATCAAGCAAGGAACATCGGCGGATAGTTTCTTGCCGCGCCAGAAGTAACCATCAGTCAATCGACCGACTTGCCGAATCTCGCTGGTGCAGAAGAGCCAGAGGGCGTCGGAATCGTGCCGATTGCCGACGGAATAAACACACTGGCCGGCTCCGGGGATATTCTCCGCGAGCGGCAGGGCCTTGATGCCGCTTGGCAGTTTCTCAAGTTCGACGAGGGCCAGATCGCTCGCCTCGCTACGGCGGATGACTTTGCCGCGCACGGCTCGGCCATCTTCGTGGAGCTTCTTCTGGTTTTCGAGATAGTAGGAACGTTCGCTGATCGGCTTGCCGTCCTTTTCGTCGACGAAAAACGCCTCGACGCGATCCTGATCGCCGACCACATGCAAATTGGTGATGAGCCAGCGGCGTTCCGCATCGACGACCCAACCGGTGCCGACGCCTTGCGTCGTCGTACGAATCCAGGCGGTGGCGTGGAGCAGACGATCGTGAACGTTAAGAGCATCGTCAGCGACGCCGGCCGACGCGATCGATAGAAAAAGGCCGAGGATGAGCATCACACCAATATAGCCGAGATTTCGAATGCCGAGAATGGCCTATCTGCTGGTTCCGCTGCTGCTCGGCTTGACGAGTTGCCGGCCCGCTCCGCCGCCGAAGAGCGCGGACCCGGCCACCATCGATCGGTTGCTGCGCGCGATGAACGCTCGGCTGGCAGTGATGGAAGAAGTCGCGAAATTCAAATGGGCCGGCAAGAAACCAATCGCCGACCCTGACCGCGAGGCGGCCCTGCTGCACGAAATGGAAGAGCTAGCGAAAGAGCAAGGCCTCGCTCCGACGGACGCCCGCTGGTTCTTCGCCGCCCAGATCGAGGCGGCCAAGGTGGTGCAGGAAAATCTGATCGAGCAATGGCGGAAAGAGAACCAATCGCCTTCAAAGAATGCCGTCGATTTGGTGGAACTCCGCAAGCGAATCGACACGCTCAACCGCGAACTGCTAAAGGAGCTTGCGGAATACCGAAAACAGCCGATCGATCAA
>JAIOQJ010000047.1 GCA_021413475.1 Planctomycetota bacterium
TTGATAAGATACCCGGCGGCCACGAAGTTTCAAAGGGTAGGCCGTTGAGCATCGGGATGCGGGGTATTAGGAATTTGTGACGGAATTCGTGAGAATTCCAGATTTCGGCCACGAAAGGTCCATCGGAATTCTCACGAATTCCGCTACGAAGTGTTATGCTGTTGCGGATGGACGACGGGCCGCTAGAATAGCGGACTCCGAAAAGGTTATTTTCTTAACGCTTACCCCCTGAAAGGCCCGACGATGGAAAAGTGGATGTGCATCGGCTCCATCGCTGTCGCGGCCATTTTCGTTTTGGTCTTCCTGCTCGACTTCATCATCGGCATTCCGTTCGGGAGCGGGATTGCAGGTTACGATTCGCCATTCTTGCTCGTCGATCTCAGCGGCATCTTTGCCGGCGGGATCATCGGCTATCTGGGCTGGAATGCGTATCGGGATGTGAAGTAGACCTTCGTTTTCGCGAGCGGGGTTGCGTAAGGCGCCCCGTGTCCGTGGCAGCGTGAAATCACGGGGCGCTTACGCAATCCCCGCTCATTCAAATCGCATACATTTTCAACATCACGCCAATCATCGACTCATTCGTCGGCTTCGCCGACTCCATGATCTTCTGAATGCCGCGTTCCCGCACAACTGCGGATGTCCGCGAGTTGCTGCTCAAGACGTGTATTTCACCCCGTTGCAGACGCCCGATGATCGTCTCGTCGCAGGCCGCCAGAAAAGCGCGTGCGATGTTGGGACTGGTCAACGTCACACAATCGATTTCGCCGCGGCGGAGTAGATTCAAGATTTCCGAACGAGCGTCCACCCCCTCGACTTGGGTATAAACCACGGCGACATCCAACTTGCAAATCGCGGCCAATTCCAACCGCAACGATTCTCGCCCTTGTTCGGCCGTGACGAGCAACACGCTTTTCCCGTGAATTCGTTCCCGCAAATCGAGAAGCAGCCGCTCAGAGTTCATCGACTCGCCGGGAACAACATCCGGTTCGAGATGGAACGTCCGCAATTTGTCAGCAGTTGCGGAACCGATCACAGCCAGCTTGGTCGCGCCGAGATCCCGAAGGTCTCGGCCGCGTGCTTTCAGGCGATTGAAAAATTTCTCCACGCCATTGACGCTCGTAAAAATTACCCAATCAAAACTCGCGTCCCGTAGCTTCTCCATGGCGGCGTCGGCCGTGGCCCAGTCGGCCGGATCGCGAATTTCGATGGCTGGAAGCAAGAGGGGCGTCGCACCGAGTTCCTGTAAGCGCTGGGCGAATTCCTCCGCCTGCTGGCGCGGCCTGGTAATGAGAACACGTTTGCCAAGCAGCGGACGTTCCTCGAACCATGAGCGCACAGGACGCAGGCCGACAACGGGACCGATGATGACCAAGGCGGGAGTCGTCAAGCCGGCCCCACGAATGGCGTCGTCGAGCGTGGCAAGAGTTGCCGTGACGGACTGCTGTTCGCCCGTTGAGGCACGGGAGACACTGATGGCGGGAGTTCCCGGTTCCTTACCGTGCAGGATAAGCTCGGGGATGATCGAGTTCAGTCGAGAGAAACCCATGTAAATGACAATGGTGCCGGGAAAGGCCGCGATCATCTTCCAATCGATCCGCGACGTTGGTTTGCCGGGATGCTCATGGCCGGTGATGAACGCTACCGCGCTGGCAAGTGAACGATGGGTGAGCGGGATTTCAAGGTAGGCCCCGGCGGCGAGAGCGGCCGTCACACCCGGGACGATCTCGTATGGGATGCCTGCTTCTCGGAGAGCGGCGGCTTCCTCGCCCCCTCGGCCAAAAATCAAGGGATCGCCCCCCTTCAGGCGGACGACGCATTTCCCCAGGCGTGCTTCTTCGATCAGTTTGACGTGCACATGCGGCCAGCGATCAGGATGGCTATCTGCCAGTTCTCGAACGCACATTTTTTCCGCGGATTCAGGAGCATATTTCAGGAGTTGAGGCGAGACAAGCTGATCATAGAGCACGAAATCTGCTCGTTCCAGGCATTCCTTGCCGCGCAGCGTCAGAAGGCCCGGATCGCCGGGCCCCGCGCCGACGAGATAAACGATGGCTTGCTTGGAATTACTCGTTGCGTGTTCCTCATGAGATGCGTCATACCGACGATTAAACAATGTACTCATCACGCTCCGCGTGATGTTCGGCCAGTTTTTTTCGAAAACTCTGTTTCTTGGCACGTCGCGGCGGTCATCACGCGGAGCGTGATGACTACATTGCTCGTGTCAATTATACCGCCACCTTCTCGTTGTTATCCATTTCTTCTTCCTCATCAAATCCGGGTGGCGGCAACCACTTACAAAGCAGAATTCCCAGCATATACAGGCCAAACATGGGAATGAAAAGATAGAGCATGGTGACGGCATCCGGCGTTGGCGTAATGACGGCCGAGAATGCCGCGATGCAGAAGATGGCGTAACGCCACTTGCTTAAATAGTCTTGCCAGGTAAACATGCCGATCCGATTCAGAAAGATCATGACCAGCGGAGTCTGGAAGGAAATACCGAAAACCAGGGGCAAAATGATCGCGAGGCTGAGCCATTCATTCAGCCGGATGTCGGGATCAACGCCCAGCCACTCGTTGAAGGCGAGCAACGCTTTGACGGCTCCTGGGAGGACCCAAACGAAGCAAAGAAACACTCCGCACAAAAACATGACGACGCTGAAAGGCAGATAGCCGTACACCTGACGTTTCTCATGCGGATAAAGCCCGGCACCGACGAACATCCAGAACTGATAGAAGAGCCAAGGGCTGGAAAGGACGATGCCGCAAAGCAGCGTGACCTTGAAATAAACCATGAACATCTCCTGGACGCTCAAGGCCGTCAACTGGTTACGTTTTCCGACGTGTTCCTGCGGAAGGCGTTGCAACAGGGCGAGATCAACCGGTGGAATTTTCGCGGTCACCACCGCGTATTCGTTGTCACTATCCTCATAGGCTTTGCGCAGTTCTTCTCGCTTTAGCTCGATACGCAAAGGTTCGCCGTCGTTGAGCCGCTTGGTGTCGCCGTCGCGAGTCTTTTTGCAACGCTCAAGATACTTTTTGTGTTCTTCCTCTCGGCGTAATTTCTCTTCCTTCGATTTCGCCTCCGGCATGTGCTCGTCCATCGCCCTCCAGGCACGCTCGTCGTAAAAGTTATTCATCTGGTCTTCGACTGGTGCCTTGATCATCTCGAGTACGGGCTTGCCCACGCCGAAATTCTTCCAGCCCATCGACGAGCCGACCGCGTCGAGGATGAAGCCAATCACCATGCAGAAGATCAATCCCTTGAGGGCGGAGATCAATCTCGCTCGTAATTCTTCAATGTGATCGCCGAAGCTCATTCTGGTTTCGGCGAACAAATCGTCGGGGTATTCTTGGCGCTTGCGGCTCATGGCGCTCGCTGGACCAGGTGTGGCCACCACGTGGCGGGGATGCCGAGAGGTGGATGAAAGCGGAATATACGACCAACATTTCGGCGAGGGTGCCGTCGTTGGCGTGCACGGTATTTAGTGGGGCGTGGCCCTCTCGGGCTTCCTGTAAAAACTATGGGATAGCGCGTTCTCGGCAATGCAGGTAAAGTCTTCCATCCAAAGATAACGGTTTTGCCGCCGTTATGGAGTGCTCGCCCACCCATCTCCCTTGGATTACCCTCACTGCACGATTCCACCGCTTGCCTCAAGGCGATAATGAGAGTGGGAAATCGCTGTTTCGCATTCCTCCCCGCCTCCCTCCGGGTGGATCGAGCGGCATGCCCCAAGAAAGAGGTTGTCATGCGCCGGATCGCTTTATTGCTACTCTTCATGACGCTGGTCGGTTGCAAGAGCACCGTCGGGCCACTCGCTAGCCGTTCGCGGGATCAGAAACCTGACCCCTTATACAACAGCGAGCTCCAGCAACGCTGGGTCAGGGAACGCTTCCCCTACAACGAAGAAAACGTCAACGTGGCCCCAAGACTCTACGACGGCCCAGGTGGACGTTGAACGCGAACGTGAACCTTCAATTTTTCATCTAACGTTCGTCGTGACCCGTTTTAGCGGGTCTAGTAACACGACCCGCTAAAGCGGGTCGCTACGAATCAGGAAACTTATGCGCCGATCGCTCTGGATACTCCTCTGCGCTACGCTCTCCCTGTCATGCAGTAGCGACGCGGAGAAGTTGACGGTTGCGCCGTTGCCACAAGAGGGGGGCACCCTCCCCTTTCGGCAGGTTCTCACACGTCTTGCTGCTCAGACGGACACGGCGAAAGAAGAGCATTTTTTGAATCAGTGGGACGAACTCGTCAACGCATCGGTCTCTCTCGAACAATCGACGAAATTCCTACTCCGATCTCCTGATTTGCCGGTTTCCCATAAGCCGCAGATTGAAAAAGCCTCGACGACGCTCAACACGCAAATTCTCAAACTTCGCGAGGCAGCCCGCCGAAAGGATCAGACCGAATCGCTGGAGTCGATTCGCCTCATCCACAATCAGATTCGGGATTTGCAGGATTTGAAATAGATCGCGACGTTCCACCACTTCCTAAACTGTTCTTCATGCTCGAACGCGAAATTGTCGGTTGCCTGCAAGGAATGGCCGTGGGCGATGCCCTCGGCTTGCCCCGCGAGGGACTTTCTCCACGCAGGGCCGCCCTGCTCTTCCCGAACGCGAACCGCTTCTACTTTCTCTTCGGCCGCGGCATGTTCTCCGACGACACGGAACATGCTTGCATGACCGCTCAATCGCTCCTGGTTTCGGACGGCGATCCGGCTCGATTTCGGCACACTCTTGGCTGGCGATTGCGTTGGTGGCTGCTTGGGATGCCGTTATCCATTGGCCGGGCAACGTCAAAGTCAATCGTTAAGCTCTGGTTCGGGGCCAGTTTAAGCGGCGTATGGTCGGCCGGTAATGGACCGGCGATGCGGGCTCCGATTCTGGGCGTCTGTTTCGGAAACCAGCCCGATCGGCTTCGCGAACTGATCCGCATCTCGACGCAGTTGACGCACCTCGATCCGAAGGCGCAATGGGGGGCGTTGGTCATTGCCCGCGCCGCGTATCTCGCGGCCCAATCGAGCGATCGTGTTCTGAAACTTGCCGAAGCGGTTCGCGATCTGATCTCCGTGTTACCCGCCGAGGCCGTTGAACTCTTCTCGTTGATCGAACACGTCGGCCTTAGTATCGAAGCAAGCCAAACGACCGAAGCCTTCGCCGCGGAACTCGGTTTAAGTCGCGGCATCAGCGGCTACATGTTGCACACGGTGCCCGTCGTTCTTCACGCCTGGCTGAGTTTCCCGGATGACTATCGCGCGGCCGTGCAAGCCGTCATCCGTTGCGGAGGCGATGCCGATTCGACGGCCGCGCTCGTTGGCGGGATCGTGGGAGCGCGAGTCGGAAAAGAAGGGATTCCGCAAGAATGGCGGCGCGGACTGTGCGAATGGCCTCGCGATCTCCGCTGGATGGAACGGCTCGGCCATCGACTGGCCGAGGCTCTTGCCAGCAATCAGCCTCGGAAAAGCGTTCCGTTGAGCATCTTCGGGTTGATTGCTCGAAATCTGCTCTTTAACATGGTGGTTGTCGCACACGTACTCCGCCGCTTGCTTCCTCCTTATTGACGTTCGAGACGCTTTTCTCGTTGCCTCGTGCCATCACAATCGATCAAATGGCAGGAACGGCTCTGGAGGCGCCACGATGGCCCAACCGCAACACACAATCATCGACCCCGCTCCTAATCCCAATTTTAGTACCCTCGTCGATACTCCCAATGCTGATGCAACGAATGCAGCCACATTGGTTCCCGCTACCGGGCTGCACGATGAGACGATCATTCCCAGCCAGCCGATCGCCCAATTCCATGCGTCGAAACAGACTTATCCCGGTTATGAAATCATCAGCATTCTGGGCGAAGGCGGCATGGGCCGGGTTTATAAGGCCCGACAGATCGCGTTGAATCGAACCGTCGCCTTGAAGGTCATCCGCCAGAGCAGCGGTGCAATCGATATTCTGGCCCGCTTTAAGCTGGAAGGGGAAGCCCTGGCGGGGATCCAGCATGCGAATATCGTGCAGATTTTTCAGGTGGGTGATTTCGGGAATGAACCTTTTCTTGCGCTCGAATATGTCGACGGCGGCAGTCTGCAGGGCCGCCTGAAAGGCGAACCGCAACCGTTCAAAGCTTCCGCCGACCTGATTGCGGTCCTTTCGCGAGCCATGCATGTCGCTCACCAGAAGGGAATCGTCCATCGCGATTTGAAGCCCGCAAACATTCTACTAGGATCGACGGACGCCTCGGCAGCGAACCCCACGGAATTCGGCTTCCCCAAGATTACCGATTTCGGATTGGCGAAGCGATTTGAACTCGAAGAGGCTCAATCGCAAACCCAGTCGGGCGACATCCTTGGCACACCGGCGTACATGGCCCCTGAGCAAGCGGCGGGGAATAGCCGAAACATCAGTCCCCGCACCGATATTTTCGCACTTGGCACCATCCTTTATGAACTCCTCACCGGCAAGCCGCCGTTCCGCGGTGCGACGGCGCTCGAGACCATTAAACAAGTACTGGAACTCGATCCGGTAGCACCCAAACAACTTCGACCCGATGTTCCCCGCGATCTCGAAACCATCTGCCTGAAATGCCTGGAAAAAGAGCCACGCAAACGATACGACTCGGCCGCCGATCTCGCTGACGACCTAAAGCGGTTCCTGGCGAACGAGCCGATCATCGCTCGACCGGCCGGCCGAATCGAGTTATTGGTCAAATTCATCCGCCGGCACCCTCAACAGGCCATTTCGATCGGACTGATCACCGTCATGCTCGTTCTTGGCCTCACGGGAGCGGTCTGGCACACGGTGCAGGTGCGGGCCGAACGCGATCGCGCCGAACGCAGCGCTGATCTCGCTTTACAGGCAATCGATGAAACGCTGACCGTGGTGGGTGAAGAACATGTCGCTCTCGAACCGCGCATGGAAGAAAAGCGACGAGCCCTGCTCGAAATAGCCCTCGTCTTTTACGAGAGACTCCAAGCCGAGCAGATCGACAGCCCCAAGCTGAAACGGCAACGCGCCCTGGGCCAAAAGAAACTTGGCGATATCTTGCGTCTCTTGGGACGTTCGGACGATGCCCAGCGAGCGTACATGACCGCGATTGACCGGCTCGAGCCGCTCCTGAAGCAAAAACCCGACGATCTCGACCTCCAGCAAGCGAAGGCTCATTGCTTCAATTTCCTTGGCGAGATCCACCGTCAGGCGGGCCGGATTCCGGAAGCTCGTACCAGTTATCAGAAGGCCGAACAAATCCTAGAGGGGTTGAATCCGAACGCAGCTGACCGCATGCCGATCGCTTCCGATCTTGCTCGGACCCAGTACAACCTGGGCCTTTTGCGCCGCGAGGCGGGCGAACTCGACGAGGCAGTCACGGAATTGGCGGCATCCATCAAGAGTTTTCGCGGGTTGGTTGATCGAGCCCCGAACGATCTGGCCTATCGCCAGCATCTCGCACGGGCCTTGCTCAATTTGGGAACCGTCAAGCGACTGAAGAACGATCGACCCGGTGCGATCGCCGACACCAATGAGGCGATCGAAATCCTTGAAACGCTGCGCAAGCAGTATTCCTCGCAGCCGGACTTCCAGCACGAACTGGCGGTCGCTCGGAACAACCTCGGCAACTATTTCGCCCAGGAGAAGCGCCTGAAAGAAGCCGTGGAGGAGCACACAAACGCGGCCGAACTGTTTCGCGCACTGGCACGCGATTTCCCCAAGATTCCCGTTTATCGGCAAGAACGCGCCAATTCGCTGAATAGTCTCGGTGTGGCCCGCGCGGGGATGAAGGAACTCGATCAAGCGCGAGTCGCCTGGGAAGAATCAACGGGACTCCTCGAAGAATTGCTTAGCCAATCCGGTGCCGCTCCGACGACCCGCGGCGTACTCGGCACAACACTCGGAAATCTCGGCAAACTGAATCTCATCCAGAAGGACTACCCCGCCGCGTGGCTAAGATTGGATAATGGCCTGCAGCAACTCGCCCTCGCTCTCGGGCCGAATCCGGATCAGCCCGATTACTTACGCGGTTGTCGCGGTCAAGCGAAGGACCTCGCGGAGGCCATCATGCGCGGGGGCGAAAGTAAAGAAGCTCTCACAATCTCCAAAACGATCGCGGAACAATTTGGCAATTCGGTACAAGGCCAGACGATCGCCTTGGTCTTCCTCGCCCGCTGCCTGTCGATCGTCGAAAAGACAATCCCCGAAGCAAATCGCACGTCGACCACGGCTCGATTAACGGAGATC
>JAIOQJ010000663.1 GCA_021413475.1 Planctomycetota bacterium
GCCCGCCTGGGTCGGATATTCGGTCGTGACGCAGGCACGGCAAAGGCGATCGGCATCGAGGTCGATGCAGCGAGCCACGGCTTCCAGCGGTAGGTAGAGCAAGCTGTCGGCGCTGAGTTCCTTGGCCATGTTGTCTTGCTCGGCCTCTGTGGGCCGGCGGCCCTTCATGAAACGCGGAGCGAATAGTTCCTTGACCGTTGACATGTCGATGCCATAGAAACACGGGGCGATAATCGGCGGGCAGGCGACGCGTACGTGAATTTCCCGGGCACCGCCCTGATCGCGGAGATGATGTAAGAGCGATTGCATCGTGGTGCTGCGGACGATCGAGTCTTCCACAAGCAACACGCGTTTTCCACCAAGCACTTCGCGAAGCGGCGTGTATTTCAGCCTGACGCGGTCAGCGCGATTGCTCCCTTCGATGAACGTCCGGCCGATGGCCCGATTGCGCATCAGCCCTTCCAAGCAAGGCAGATTGAGTGCATGTGCCATCGCATCCGCCGCGGCCTTGGCGGTGTCCGGCACGGGTACGACGATGGTATCCTCGTCGAGCGGCACCTTCGCCAGACGGCGTTCCTGGGCGGCTAGTTCCTTGCCGAGGGCCGACCGTGAGAGATAAACGCTGCGGTTGTCGAGCGAGCTGGCCACGTTCGCGAAGTAGATCCACTCGAAGAAACAGTGGGCGGTCTTCTGCTTCGGGGCGAAGCGTTCAACTCGCATGACGCCGTTCTCGATCAGAATCATCTCGCCGGGTTCGAGGTTCTTGATGTCGCGGAAGCCGAGGTTCGAGAGGGGCACGCTCTCGCTGGCCGCGCCGAAGAGATTGTTTTCCAGGCTATAGCAGAGCGGCCGGATTCCTTTGGGATCGCGAAGGACGACCATGTCGCCCATCGCGTTGATAAAGACGATGTTGTAAGCCCCGTCGAATTTCTCGCTCAGTTCACGGAAGACCTTAACGAGATCAGGCCGTTCGTCGCCGCGAAGGGCATGGGCGAGGAAGTGCATAATCACTTCGGTGTCGTTCTCGCGGGTCAGGTGATAGTTCGAGAGGGAAAGAAGTTCGTTGCGAAGTTCCGGAAAGTTAGCGAGCTGGCCATTGAATGCGAAGGCAAACCATTTCCAGCGGCAACCATGCCGGCGTTCGAACGGTTGGGCGTAGGATCGGGTGTTCGCTCCGCAGGTGGCGTAGCGGACATGGCCGATGGAGGCACAACCCTCGAATTCCTTCATGATGTTGTCGAATTTGCCTTGATGATTGAGGCGGAAGGCCTCGATCACCGTGCCGATCTCTTTGTGCGTTTCGACAATCTGATCGCGCTCGGGGTTATACGTGCTGAACCCGGCCGCGAGTTGCCCGCGATTTTGCAGGTCGAGCAGCATCCGCGGCATCAGACGAGAGGTTTTTTTCGGCTCCCCCTTCGGAACGAGCGGGGAGACGGGGCCGGGCAACTGATAAAGTGCCGCGACGCCACATTCATGCTGTAAATCGGCCATGATTTCCGCGTCTCGGAGAAGAAAAGCACCTGAAGCGGCGAACGCATCCTGTCCCTCTTGGTATATGAGGATTCCAAGAAACCGGAATGGGAAACGAGTCGCCGTCGCACAGTAGATTCGGCACCACCGGCAAAATCGTTACAACCTATCGAGTTGACCTTGCCGGCCAACCCGGTCCAGTTTTCCCATCCCTATCGATTGTAGCGACCCACCCCGGAGCAATTCCCCCAACCGTCATGGTTTACCGCTTGAGGCGAACGGTCGATTCGGTTTCGATGATTATACAGCGAATTCCCGATCGCCCGGGGTTCCGGAATGTCCCGAAGCGGCCGACAGGCCGAGGCAGGTTCCCATGCGAACAAATCGAGCTCAGAACCGCAACGGCGCGGCGGCCGTTGAACTGGCCGTGATCCTCCCGTTCCTGGTGATCCTCATCGTCGGCGTCTGGGAAATCGGCCGTCTGATTCAGCTGCAACAAATCATGAACCAGGCCGCCCGCGATGGAGCACGGCTGGCATCTCAGGCGAACATCGTCACCACCAGCGGAGCCTACACGCAGATCGCTTTCAATACCGGTACGCCAAATGTCGAGGACACGATCCGCGACTACCTGCAAGCCGCCGGCATCACGAATCTGAATGGCTTGCAGATCACCTTCGAGTATTTGACAGGCGATTTGGGGGCGACCCAACCGTATCAGGGTGTGAAAAATCAACGGTTCCGCGTGCGGGTGACGCTCCCTTATGAAAACATGCGTTGGACGAACTTGAGCCTGGTCAATCCGACGACGCTTAGCGGCGAGTGCATCTGGCAAATGATGGTCGATGACCCGTTCACGCTGAGCCCGAGTTTGCCAGGGTGGGTGCCGTGAGGATTCCACAACCCAGGGTACGCAAAGCCTCACCCTGGGCTACATTCCGTCGCCCCATCCGGGGCTGGAAAAATGTTGAATTTGAGCTCTGGAAGGGCGACGGAATGTAGCCCCGGTCGAGGCTTTGCGAGGCCGGTGGAACCAGTTCAATCTCGAGATTATAGCCATGCGACTCGCAACCAAATCAAATCGCCGCCGTGGAGCGACAACCGTGGAGATGGCACTCGTTTCCATCCTCCTATTCATGATGCTCTTCGGCATCTTTGAATACTGCCGGCTTCTCTACGTCATCCACGTCGTCAATAACTCGGCCCGCGACACGGCACGTTTTGCCGTCGTGCATACCAACGGCGGCACGATGTCTGGCGAGCCGATCGCGATCAGCGCAAGCGACCTTGATGCAATCGTCCGCACCGGCCAGCTCGGTCCCCTGTTCGTGGGCAGTGGATTCGCTGGCATGGAACTCAACATCGAAGATCTAGCCGTCGAAATTTTCGCCGTCGATCCGGCCGGCCTCAGCCAGAGCCCACCGGTTATCCAGGCCATCCCGAACAAGGCGTGGGATTCCGCGAGTTTCGGCCAAAAAATCGCGGTGCGAGTCTCGGGAAATTATCGACCGGTGCTGCCGACGCTGTTGTTCATGAACTCAACCATCCCCATTCAGATCACGGCGCTGTCGAGCAGCGAAGCGAATTGAAGAAGTCCGTACGAGGTGAAACATGACGTATATCCACAATAAGCGACGCCGAGACGCGGCCGTGCTGCCGATCGTGACAGTCTGCATGATCGGGCTAATGGGGTTTGTTGCCCTATCGATCGATATTGGCATGATGACGGTGGCCCGGACACAATGCCAGAACGCCGCGGACATCGCGGCCTTGGCGGGGGCCCGGACCCTCGATGGAAAATCGACGGCGAACAACGTGGCCACCGCGACGGCGGAGGCCCGCGCGGCCGCTCAGAATAATTCGATCCTGAACACCGCGATCACCGCGGCCCAGGTCGTCACGGTGCAAGCGGGCATTTATCGCCATGACACAACCGCCCAACGTTTTCAGGCTGTTTTTGGTGAAGCCCCAGCCGCGAACGAAGCCTATGGCCTGATGCAGGTCGCGATCATGAGCCAGCAGCCAACCGTCTTCGCCAAGGTGCTCGGTGTGCAATCCGTCAATGTTGGCGCGGTGGCGACGGCCGTGCATCGACCTCGCGATATCTCCATTGTCCTTGATCTCTCGGGCTCGATGGGTTACTCAAGCCAACCCGCTTATCCCGATGCGGGAACGATTACGGGTTCATTGAATCCCGATTCCCGATTCCCTCGTTTCGGTCCGTGGTCAATCTGGGGCGGCGCGGGGATGGTGCTCGATCCCGAAAATCCCGGGACGTCGCCTGCCAATCTGAATACATATGTCCCGCCGACGCCGATGCAACGCGTTTTCACGTACGTCGATCCGGGTGGAGAAACGCGGGCACCGAACAATCACACGCTGGACACTCGCAATGGCCCAGCCATTGTGGGGAACTTCCTGCAAAGCGATAACTCGACCGCCGCGTTCATCCGAGCGGATCCGGATGCGGCCTTCCCCACGTTTACCAACGTCAATGTCTCGACCAGCGGCAACCCGACGACGATCGTCACGCCGGCCCCGGCCGACTTTTCCAACCAGAACTCGGCTACTTTTTTCGGCGACAAATTCCCGTTGCGCTCGGGGGTGACAACCACCGGTGCCCCGACGCCCGACCAGTACGCCCAGACCGTGGCGGACTACCTTGGCATCGTTCGCACGAGCGTGACGGATACGACCCGCAATGCCACCTTCGAACAAAACGGCTACGACTGGGACTTTGCGACAGCGGCGTTGAAACCGGCTGCCCAGCGTTTCCAGGGATTGACGATGGGGCCCGGCTACTACGGCAAAACGTTTTACATGTGGCCGCCCGATCCACGCGCACCCGTCGGACACATTGGCGACGCGGGCTATGTGGCGGGCGATTGGCGGCAGCGTTTCTTCCTCCCGCGCACAAGCTCGGGGCAAGATCAACGCGATAATTCAATGTTCTGGGCCACTGCGACGGGCCGCTGGAAACCTCAAGCGGCCGGTGCCAGCGCGAATTACATCGTCAACTACGACAACATCATCAAGTGGCTCAAGCGCGGCCCCGTGACGTTGCCCCCGAGCCTGCGTTCCGGCCGAGTCGTTTACTATGATGCGATTCCCGATACGATTCCGATCAACGCATCGACCGGCGTCCTTCAAGGGACGGCAACTCTCGAGCAACGCTTCTGGAAAGACTACATCGACTACGTGCTTGCGGCTGGACGGCACACCGATACCCAGGTGATCTTCGGCGCGAACAGTTCGAATAGCAACACGCGAGCGGGTGCCAATTTGCACTACAACAATCCGGCCACGAGCGCCCTGGCGGTGAAGATCACTCCACGAGCCACGCTAGTCGCGTCGGCGGGGAGCAATCCCGTTCCCTACATGCGCTACGACGACAATCCCGTCCATCCCCGCGGCCAATTCTGGTTCGGGCCGATGACGATGCTCTCGTTCATTCAGAAGCGGACGTATTTCTCGGGAACCTGCTACGAAGCACCCTGCTGGCAACTGAAAGTCGGCATCAAGGCGGCCGTCGACGACATCAAGAACAACCATCCGAACGATATGGCGTCGCTGATCTTTTTCTCGGGTTCGGCCGGCTACAACGTGACCCGCGTCGGCATGGGCAAGGACTACACGAAGATTCAGAATGCGCTTTTTTATCCGTTCCCGTTGCTCGATACACTAGGCAACGTCACTTCTTCAGTACGCCCTTACGCGGCAGGCACGATTGACGCGGGTGCCCCTTCGGGCCTTTACGACAACACGGATACCATCATTCCCAATGGTGGAACGTCGACGTGCCCACAAATGGGCCTCATGCTCGCCTTCAACGAATTTGGTTTCGCGAGCGCGGGGAGCAAAACCTACACCGGCCGAAAGGGAACGAGCAAGGTTGTGATCTTCGAAACGGACGGTGTGCCGAACATCACCTGTAACGGCACTTTGACGAAGACCGGCAACGGCGAAGCAGGCCGATGGTATTACGGCGGAGTTGGCACGCCTACTTGGTTCGGCAACTCCAGCGCTCTCCACGTTGCCCCGAAAGACAATGCCCGTGCCGTCGTCCGCCAGATCGTTGCCATGGACAACGAGGGAGTCCCCGGCTTTTCAACCGCTCGAAACCCCGCGCGCGTCCACGCCCTTGCGTTCGGCGAACTGTTCGAGGATGCCACGCCATCTCCGATGAAGGCTGCCGCGTTCCAGTTTCTGGCCGCCGTGCAAATTGACGGCAAGACCAGCCCGACGCCGCCCGGTTCATGGGATACCGATTCACTCGATTACATGACCTATTACGTGAATCGTGAACCGTTCAAAATCATCACGGGCGACTACCAAACTCGCATCGACAAGATCCGCCAGGCGATGGAGCGGATCATGCAAGGGGGCGTTCAGGTGGCGTTGATTCAGTAGTGGCGAATGCCGCTTGCGGCTTCGCGCTCGCTCTCGCGGAACGAAAGCTGACCGTGACAGAAAGCGAGCGCGAAGCCGCAAGCGGCTCCGATCTTCCAGCACATTCCGACAACTCGCCGAAATCGTGCTATGCTTTCCCATCCAGGCCGTGGGGCGGGTCTTGCGGGACCCACCCACGGCCTGTAGTGTTTTAGTGCAGGCTCCTCTTTTCCTCGACCGGAAGTGCCATGTCCGCCGTCGCTGTTTTCGACAACGTGAGCAAGTTTTACGCGACCGGGCTGTTCGGCCGGACCGGCATCCAGGCCGTCAAGGGCGTCCATTTGACCATCCCGCGTGGGACAGTCTTCGGCCTGCTCGGCCCCAACCGGGCTGGTAAGACGACGTTGGTGAAACTGTTGCTCTCGCTTTGTCGGCCCACCGAAGGCACCATCACCAGGCTTGACAAATCGGTTCGCGATCAGGCCACACTGGCCCGCGTCGGCTACATGCACGAGAACCAGCACTTTCCTCGTTATCTCACCGCATCGGAACTACTCGGCTATTATGGCGGACTTGCCTTGGTCCCCACTGAAACGCTCCGCCCTCGCATCGATGCCCTGCTGAAACGGGTCGGCCTGACCGATCGCATGAACGAACCGATCTCGCAGTTCAGCAAGGGGATGGTGCAACGCCTCGGCCTGGCTCAAGCACTCCTCAACGAACCCGATCTGCTGATTCTCGATGAGCCAACGGAGGGTCTAGACCTCCTCGGCCGCAAGCTCCTTCGCGAAGTCATCGCGCAGCAGAAAGCACGCGGCGGGACGGTAATCCTCGTTTCGCACGTGCTCACCGAAGTGGAGCAGACGTGCGATCGCGTGGCCGTCATCGTCGGCGGCAAGGTCGTGAAGGTCGCCGATTTGAAGGACCTGACGAGAGACCCCAAGACCGGCCAACCGGTCTCGCTCGAAAAGACTTTGCAACCCTTGTACGAGGGGGCTCATTCATGAATTTGCCGGTCATTTTGCTCACGATCAAATGGATGATCCGCGACACGTTCCGGCAATCGCTGGCCTCGCGCCTTTTTTGGGTGCTGCTCGGTTTCTCGTTTATTTGCATTCTCTTTTGCCTGAGTGTCCACATCGAAGGCGGAAGTAAAAAGTTGGATTCTGTTCCAGGCGAGGATCCATTTGGACTGCCCGCGAACGATCCGGTCGTCGAAAAACTCGGTAAGGAAAAAGTGCAAGGAGAAGGCGTCGACGTTCTCGGCAGCAAGCTCTATCTCGGTTTCGGCCTGTTCCAGGCAACCGCGGGCCGCGATCGAACGGACGCAGTGCGTTTCCTGCAAGTCTGGCTCGCAGGTGCGGTAGCCGACACAGCGGGCATTTTCTTGGTCCTGATCTGGACAGCAGGTTTCCTGCCGACGTTCCTGGAACCAAACCAGATCACGGTGCTGCTCGCCAAACCGGTGCCGCGCTGGACCCTGGTCATCGGCAAATATCTGGGGGTTCTGGGCTTCGTCTTCGTGCAAGTGACGTTCTTCGTCCTCGGCACCTGGCTGGCGCTCGGCGTCAAGACCGGGGTTTACGATCCGCTCTATCTGCTGACCATTCCGATCTCGGTCATGCATTTCGGGATCTTCTTCAGCTTCTCGGTCCTGCTCGCCGTCTGGACGCGTAGCACCGTCGTCTGCGTCTTCGGCTCGTTGCTCTTCTGGGTGATCTGCTGGGGCCTGAACTTCGGCCGGCATGCCGTTGAAGTGTACCAGCTACCAGGGATGACTCCCGTCGGCCGCACGGTTCTGGAAGTGAGCTACTGGACCCTACCCAAACCCGGCGACATGAGCCTGATCCTTTTCGACGCCCTGAAAGCATCGGGCTTCTCCGCCGGGGTTCAGGAGTTTCACAAGCTCAAGAACGAAGGCAAGTTCCAGCCGGAATTGTCGCTGATGGCGTCGATGCTCTTCGCGGTTGTGATGCTTGCCATTGCGGCGAGGGAGTTGGAGACGACGGATTATTGATTCGGGGATTCTTGAACGCATAACGCGATTTGACACCACCTCGGATCGATCCTACAAAATGACGAGCCGCGTCTCGTTCGTTGCAAAAATTTCACACACTCGGTCGCAACGCAATCCGCATTTTTGCAACGCATTCCGAGCGTTTTGCAATCCATTTATTGGGTTTTGCAACGCATTCCGGGCGTTTTGCAATCCATTTATCGGGTTTTGCAACGCATTCCGGGCGTTTTGCAATCCATTTCCCTGCGAGAGGGTCGCTTCATTTTTGCAAGTTTGATTCTGCTGAACGACCTCATCCTTGAAACAATCGGACATTTTTTCATTTGTTCAAGTTAAAAAATGTCCGGCCTCCGGCTATTTTGGCTCGAGTGGCGAGATCGATCATGCCCAAGGTTTTATGTTTCGAGATACCAGGATTGTTTTGTTGGTTCTGGTCGAATGACCATGCATGACCCACCGCATTTCCACGTCAAGCGCGATGGCGAATGGGAACTCAAGGTGAATTTCATCGAAGCCGCTGAGCGGATGTTTGAGTTGCAGTGGGGCGACCCACCAAAGTCGAAGACTCTCAAACAGATCGCCAAAACGGTGCGTGAACATCGTGGCGCTTTACTGGCTGAATGGGAGCAAGGAGTAAGCCGATGACCATTAAGGCACCCAATCGACGTTCCGTGGAGTTCTTCGCGACATCATCGCGGATGGCTCACGCGTACCGGTGCGCCGTCCGACTCAACAAATCACTTTCTCATTTCGCGGAGTTTAGGGTGTTCGGGGACGACGGAGGAGGCAAAGTCTCGGACGATTTGTCCGCCATCGTGCTCTCGCACGCGGACGAAGATCATTTTGCTTTTCCCGACGCGAAAAGTGGATCGCTATTCACGGAGGCGTTTCACTTGCTCTTCACCGAACCGACCACGCATCCGGATCAGGTCGCTCAGTGGATGCGAGGGACGAACATCCGCTCGGAAAATCGTCTGCACGTTGTCCGCGTGGAGAGCATGGAGGCCCCCGAGGTGGCTCAATTGCTCGGACGGGTCTGTTTCGCGTTGGGAAAAGGCGAGTGTCGTGGCGGCATCATCGACGCCTATCTTGCCGGAGATCGGCTACTGGTTCGAGGTCCGCAACATCGGATGCTGCATGTGCCGATCGACACGTTGCCGGCCTTGAAAGGGCTGCCACACGATGCGTTGCGGAACTTTGCCATCGATCCCGATGGCTCGTTTATTGTCTGGCCCGATTTGAATGTTCACCTCGGGTGGAAACAATTCCTTCAGGCAACCGATCCCGCCGAATTCCGCAAGGCGCAACAACGGAGCGCGGGCTTCAACGAACGCTACGGACAGGCAATTCGAAAAGTCCGCGAAGCAGCGGGAATTTCACAATCGAAGGTGCCGGGCATTACGGACCGGCAACTGCGCCGAATCGAAAGTGGCGTTTCGCGCGCCACTTCATCCGCGCTCGCCGCCTTGGCAGTGGCACATGGTCTGAATGTGAACGACTACATGGAAACGCTCGCGCGGGAAATGACCAAAACTTGAGAAGATCCCTACCTCGGCAACGGCACTTGCTTCTGCTGCGCCAAATACGCAAACAAATCCCGGATCTGCTCCTTCGTCAATTGCTCCAATTGCCCTTCCGGCATCATCGAGACTTTTGAATCGCGGATTTCGTCAACCTCTTCGGGTGAAATCACCAGCCGTTCCGTGGCGGTCTGAATGGTGATTCGGGCTGGCGTGCGCTCGGCGATGATGCCGGTGACGACCCGGCCGCTCGCGGTGTGGACGGCGGACATGCGGAAATCGCGGCCGATCTCGGCACTGGGGTCAACGATGTTCGAGAGCAGATAGTCCAGGTTCGTGCGGTTCGTGCCGCTGAGGTCGGGGCCGATCTTGCCCCCTTCGCCGTGCAACTGATGGCACGCCATGCACGATTTCGAATAGAGCAATCGGCCGTTCGCGAGGTCGGCATTCTTCAGGAACGTCGGCGTTAGCATCTTCTTGTAGCGGGCGATCTGTTCCTGCTTCTCCGGCTGCGTGTCGCGGACTTCGCCCCAGGATTTTCGCAGCCGTTCCGTCACTTCCTTGTCGCCCAGTGTGTGCAGTTGCCGGGCCACGAAGGCCGTGATGTCGAGTTGAGCGATCTTCTTCTTTTCGAGCGCATCGAGCAGAGCCAAGGCGAAATCCTTGCGAGATGAGAGCGTGGCGATCGCCTCCTGCTTGTCGTCGGCCGTGAACTGAGAGTAGCGGTCGAGGATCAACCGAGGCGTCGCCTCGTGCGGGATCGACGCCAGGCCGCGCAGGGCCGTGCGGCGCAGTTCCTTGTCGGAAAGTAGATCGTGCAGGACTGGTGCGAGATCGGCTTGTCGCTTGTCGAGCAACGCCACCAGGGCCGCCTGCCGTTCGGCGACCGGTCGGGTGGTCGTCAACAAAGTCTTGCGGAGGTCCGCAAGTGCCTGCGGATCGCCGAAGACGAGGGCGAGCAGCATCGCCTGTTCGCGCACCGTCGCGTTCGTGCTCTCCTTGAGCCGGGCCTGAACTTCCGCCCATCCTTTCGGCATCTTCATGCTCTTGCGGCCGCGCAGGCCTTCACGCGCGCCCATCAAGAAATCGACGCGCGACGGATCGTTCGCGTCTCCCAAGATGGTCGTGAAATCGTCCAAGTCCCCTTTGTCGCCGCGCGCGATGGCATCATCCACCAACCGCCGACCCATGTATTGCCGCAAAAGCGGGATGCGGGCGGCGGCCGC
>JAIOQJ010000664.1 GCA_021413475.1 Planctomycetota bacterium
ACCAGACAAGAAGGATCCTCCCGCCAAAGTGAAGGGGTTCCTCCCACCCTATTTTTCAAAAATCGGACTGTCAGACGAGCAACGGCAGACGATCTACAAGATTCAAGCGAAATACAAGGAAGATGCGAAGAAGTTGCAGGAAGCGGAAAAACAGGACATCGACAAAGTGTTGACACCCGAGCAGAAGAAGAAACTGATCGAGGTAATCACGGGCAGCAAGGATGAACCGAAGAAAGACTCCAAGTAAGTAGCAAATCTCTTGGGGTGGGACAGGCCGAACCTCCTGTCCTACTCCACAGTCCCTTGAAATCTCTGAATGAACCCCTCCCGATGCTCACGAAGCAAAGCCAGCAATTTCGTTCGGGGCATGTCTTCCTGATTTCGCAATTGGATCATCAATGTCTCGCCGCCATCGGCACGGTCGGCTTTGAGTGTTGGGTTTAAGCCAATCCCTTCCAAACGACTCAAATTAAATTGGCCGGGTTTCCCTAAGAAGCGGCAGTCTAACACGTCGGCATCCTTGGTGCGAATTTTCGCCCAGGCTTTTCCAATATTTGGTAGCTTCAACAAGATCGCGTCGCGGGAATCCCAACGAATTTCGATCTGGGGATCGACTTCCTTGATGACACTCAGGAACGCTGGAAGAATCGAACGATCCCAAACCACGCGTTTGCCCGGTGGAAAGCCCTTGAGTCCGAGATGCCAGGCTTCGCCGTTGCGTTTCCACGGCATCACATCTTCCGGGCTGGAACTGAGCGCGCCAAGACTCTGTTGGAACGACTGCACTGCCTTCTTCAGGAAGGTCTGAAACGCGGGCGTCTCAATCTCTTCTTTCTTATAGAGGAGCATCCAAACTTCCTGCCAGGGCGCCTTGCGATTGGCAACATTGATCCGGGATTCGCGATTGTAGAACTGCAACTCGGTGAATTCATGGAGCGGTTTCAGAGCCAGTTCCTGTTCGAGTAGCTCTTGCTTGAAGGTGTTCTTCTTCACGCGGAAGACGAAGCGCGTCAGCCATTCCATACCGGTGTGGCCGTGAAAAAACCAACCGAGCGACTTCTTGGGCCCGGCTATTTCAATAACGGTACGCTCGCTCCAATCGGTCTCGGAAAAATCGCCGAGCCGATGGATTTCCGTGTCGATCCAATTAAGTAACTCACCATCCCAGCGCGACGGCTTGCCCGTGGTGGTGATCCGATCGGTCGTATGCCAGCGCCGGCCGTCGACCTGCCACGGGAGCTTCGCGTCTTTGCCGACGGCCTCCAGAGCGATGTCGTTCTCGCGCGGGGCCAACGCTTCATCCGGGTTGTACTTTTCGCGCTTGACATACGGGCCGGCCTCAAGAGCTTCCGCGATGAACGAGGCCGTGTGCGAGGGGCTCCCTTCCTCAGCCGCTTGACGGACAATGTCTTCCGGGGTTCCTAGCGCGACAATCGCCCCGCCGTCGTTGCCGGCCTCGGGTCCAAGGTCGATGATCCAGTCGGCTGTCTTGATGACATCGAGATTGTGTTCGACGGTGATGACGGTGTTACCGCGATCGACCAGGCGATGAAGGACCTCCAACAGTTTGCGAATGTCATCGAAGTGAAGACCCGTGGTCGGTTCGTCAAGTAGGTAAAGCGTCTTGCCCGTACTCGGTCGAGCGAGTTCGGCGGCCAGTTTGACTCGTTGAGCCTCACCGCCGGAGAGTGTTGGGGCCGCCTGGCCAAGGGCGAGATAATCGAGTCCCACATCGCTGAGTGTTTGAAGCACGACGCGAATCTTGGGGATGTTACCGAAAAGTTCCAACGCTTCACTGACGCGCATCTCCAAAACGTCGGCGATCGACTTGCCGTGATAGTGGATCGCCAGTGTTTCGGGATTGTAGCGTTTGCCCTGGCAAGTCTCGCACTCGACCCAGACATCAGGAAGGAAGTGCATCTCGATCTTCTTCTGCCCGTTTCCTTCGCAGGCATCGCACCGACCGCCGGGCTGATTGAAGCTGAAGCGGCGTGGGTGGTAGCCGCGGACTTTGGAGTCGGGCAACTGGGCGAATAGTTGGCGAATTAAATCGAACACGCCGGTGAACGTCGCCGGGTTGGAACTGGGCGAACTACCGATCGGCTCCTGATCGACATTGATGATCTTGTCGATTGCCTCGATCCCCAGAATATCATCGTGAGCGGCACCAGCGGTCTTGCTGCGATGCAACCGCCGCGAGAGCGTGTTGAAGAGCACCTCGTTGATGAGCGAGCTTTTCCCGGAACCACTCACCCCTGTGACGGCGATGAACGTGCCCAACGGAAAATGCACATCGATGTTCCGCAGGTTGTGTTCGCGGGCGCCGATGACGCTCAGAACTTGTTCCTTCGGAGAACGGGCGGCGACCATCTCTCGGTTCACTTGATCGATCGGCACATCAAGATTGGACGTGCGCCGATTGGTCGGAACGGCAATCGCCTTGCTTCCTGATAGATACTGGCCCGTCAGCGAACGCTTCGATTTGGAAACTTGCTTGGGCGTCCCCTCCGCGGTAATTTCACCTCCGTTTTTTCCCGCGCCGGGGCCGAAATCGAGTAGATAGTCGGCATGGGCGATCACCTCTTTGTCGTGCTCGACCAGAACGAGCGTATTGCCAAGATCGCGGAGTTTAATCAGGGCCTTCAGCAGGCGGGTGTTGTCGCGGGGATGGAGTCCAATCGTCGGTTCATCGAGAACGTAGAGTACACCCGTCAACCCGCTGCCGATCTGGCTGGCGAGCCGAATCCGTTGCGATTCCCCGCCCGAGAGTGTTGGACCCGAACGCGACAGCGATAAATAGTCGAGCCCAACATCGACCAGAAACTGCAAGCGATTGGAAATTTCGCGCAGCAACTCCCCCGCCACCCGTTTTTGCTCATTCGCCAGTGACAGTTCATCGAAGAACTCCAGCGTCTTGCCGATCGGCTGCTGGCACAATTGCGATAAGGTCTTCGACGTGAAGTGAACGGCCGCGGCATCGGACCGAAGTCGTGAGCCGTGACACACGGAACAAGGAACCTCATCGACGAGATGATCGAGCGTTTGCCGATAGGTGTGACTGACTCGCGACGCTTCATCAATGGCCGGCAGCAGGCCCTTGTATTGAAAACGCACCCCCAGCGATGTTTCCAACGAAATCCAGTCTTCACCCGACCCGTGCAAAATCACCCGTTGATGAATCGCATCAAGTTCCCGGTACGGCACATCGAGCGAGAAACCGGCCTCGTGTGCGAGAGCTTCCACGAACGGCAAAAACGAACTCGTCTCCTCCAACGACGGCCAGGCAGCAACCGCGCCGGCGCGGATCGACTTGGTGTCGTCGCCAATCAAGAGTGCCTGATTGGCCCCCTTCTGCACTCCCAACCCCTCGCAAGCCGGGCACCAGCCGAGGGAACTGTTGAACGAGAAGTGATGCGGGTTCAACGGCTCGAAACTCTTGCCGCACTTGTCGCAGGCCAGATGCTGGCTGAAGCGATCGACCTTCCATTTGCGTTCGTCGACTTCCTGGTCGACGTAGGCAAGGTGGATGATACCTCGGCCGAGATCGAGAGCCGTTTCCACGGCCTCGGCAATGCGGGTGCGCGTGTTCGGCTTCACGATGTTTCGATCGATCACCACTTCGATCGAATGTTTCCGGCGATGGTCGATCGTCGGCGGTTCGTCGAGGTTGTACGACTTGCCGTCGACGCGCATGCGCGAGTAACCAGTACGGCGAATCTCGTCGAAGATCGCCTCGTATTTCTCCTGCCCCTTGCGTTCCAGCGGGGCCATGATGTAGAGCTTGGTCCCCTCGGGCAACGCCAGGATCCGCTCGATGATCTCGTCGGCCGTCTGCGTGCCGATCGGGATGTTGCAAGTCGGGCACCAGTGTTGGCCGAGGCGAGCGAATAACACGCGGAGATAATCGTAGACTTCCGTGATGGTTCCAACAGTCGAACGCGGGCTCTTACTGGAAGTCTTCTGCTCGATGCAGATCGACGGCGATAAGCCGCTGATGTGATCGACCTTCGGCTTCTGCACCTGGCCGAGGAACTGGCGGGCGTAGCTTGACAGCGATTCGACGTAACGGCGCTGGCCTTCCGCGTAGATGGTGTCGATCGCCAGCGTGCTCTTGCCCGAACCGCTCGGTCCGCAACAGACGGTCATCTGCTCGCGCGGCATCTTGACCGTGATGTTCTTGAGGTTGTGCTGCTGGGCCCCCTGAACGGTTAAATGCGTGATCCGCTCCTGGGCCACGCGCGATGGCTTGTTCGCCTTTTTCTTCTTGGCTGCTTCGGGCTTCCTCGGCGACAGAACGAGTTTCAGGGCCTGCCCCGTCAGCGAAGTCTTGCAGGCCGCGATTTCTTCTGGTGTGCCGAAGGCCACCAGTTGGCCGCCACCAACGCCGCCGTCGGGGCCTAAGTCGATCAAATAGTCGGCCGTCTTCATTACATCGAGATTGTGCTCGATCACCAGCACCGTGTTCCCGGCCTCGACGAATCCGTGCAGCACTTTCAGAAGGCGGCGGATGTCCTCGAAATGCAAACCCGTGGTCGGCTCATCGAGAACGTAGAGCGTCTTGCCCGTGCCGCGCCGGCAGAGTTCCTTCGCCAATTTAATTCGCTGGGCCTCGCCGCCCGAGAGAGTCGTCGAAGCCTGGCCGAGCTTGATGTAATCCATGCCGACGTCGTGCAAGGTCTGCAACATAACCCGAATTTTCGGGATGTTCTCGAAATGGCTCAGCGCTTCCTGGACGTCCATTTCGAGGACGTCGTGAATGTTCTTGCCGCGATAACGCACCTGGAGCGTCTCGCGGTTGAAACGCCGGCCTTCGCACACGGGGCATTTGACCCAGACATCGGCGAGGAAGTCCATCTCTAACTTGGTCGAACCGTTTCCTTCGCACGCCTCGCAACGACCGCCCGGCCGATTGAAGCTGAAGCGGCCCGACTGATAGCCGCGAACTTTCGCTTCGGACATATCCGCGAAGAGCGAGCGAATCTCGTCGAAGACTTTGATGTACGTGGCCGGGTTCGAACGCGGCGTGCGGCCGATCGGCGATTGATCGATGTCGATGATCTTGTCGATCTGCTCCGCGCCGACGATCTTGTCGCAACGTGAACCGATGACGGCTTCCGTGCCGCCGAATTCGTCGTTCTCCTCTTCGGAATCGGTCTCGGGTTTTTCCGGCGAACGAAGTCCGGCAAGCAGAATGTCGTTGATCAGCGAACTCTTCCCCGAGCCTGACACGCCGGTGATACAAACGAACAAGCCGAGGGGTACATCGACGTTGATGTTCTTCAAGTTGTTGTGCCGGGCACCGACGATCTGAATCTGCCGCTTGGTTCGTTCCCGCCGTTTTTTCGGAATCTCAATGCTTTCGAGGCCAGTGAGGAATCGGCCGGTGACGCTGGCGGGATTGGCCAGCACCTCGGCCGGGGTGCCCGCCGCGACGATTTCGCCGCCGCGCACGCCGGGTCCGGGGCCGAAGTCGACCAGATAGTCGGCCGAGCGCATCGTCTCGTCGTCGTGCTCAACTACGATGACGGTGTTCCCCATGTCGCGAAGTTGTTCCAGACTTCGCAGAAGGCGTTCGTTGTCGCGTGGGTGCAGGCCGATACTCGGTTCATCCAGGATATAAAGCACCCCGACCAAGCCGGAACCGATCTGACCCGCCAGGCGAATCCGCTGGGCTTCGCCGCCCGAGAGCGTCGGTGCGGAGCGATCGAGCGAGAGATAGTGCAACCCAACATTCAGAAGGAAGACGAGCCGGCTGCGAATCTCGCGGAGGAGTTCCCCGGCAATAATCTTCTGCACGCGATCGAACTGGCCTTCGACCCCATCGAACCACTCGGCAAGCACGTTGATCGGCATGTTGCCGACTTGGATCAAGGTCTTGTCGCCCACGCGCACGGCACGGGCCTGAGCGTTCAGTCGCTCTCCCGAGCACGACGGGCACCGGACGATGCGCATGTACTTTTCAAGCTGCATCCGTCGCGGGCCGGACGCGGCCTTTTTGAAGCTGGACAGAAGCTGCGGAATGATCCCTTCCCAGCGCCCACCATGCCGCCAGACGCCGCCGCCGCGCTGCTTCCATTCGTAGACGATGTGTTTCTCGCCCGAACCAAGGAGCAATAGGTTCTGATGTTCTGGCGGAAGGTCTTTCCACGGGACCTTCAGATCAATGTCGAGATTCTTTGCCAGCCCTTCATAGATGTGCTTCCGCCAACGGCCCATGCCTTTCAGTTTCCCGATCAAAGGAAACGCGCCGTCGAAAAACGAGAGATTCGGGTCGGGAACCAGCAAGGTGGGATCGAATGTGTAACTGGTGCCGAGTCCATCGCACTCCAGGCACATGCCGTGCGGGCTGTTGAAGCTGAACAACTGGGGCGAGGGGGGTTCGTAACTCACGTTGCAGGTGGTGCAGGCGTAATGAGCCGAGAGCAAGATGTCGGTGGTCTTGGTTTCGCTTTCGTCCTCGTCTTTAGCCTTCGCGTTTTTCGGTTTCTCTTCCTCGACCGAGATAATCAGTGCACCGTTCGCGAGGGCAAGCGATTGTTCCACGGCTTCGGCCAGGCGAGAGCGAATACGCGGTTCGTTCTTGAGCCGATCGATAATGATGGCGATGTCGTGCTTGATCCGGCGGTCGAGGCCGAGGTTATCCGACAGGCGGACGATCTGGCCATCGACGCGGGCACGCACGAAACCACGGCGGAGCATGTCGGCGAAAAAGTCCTTGAACTCCCCCTTTTGTCCCCGCACAACCGGTGCGAGAATCAGAAAGCGAGTCTCGGGAGGAAGAGCCAGAACCCGATCGATGATCTGCTCGCGCGATTGGGCCGTGATCGGCTTGCCGCACTTCGGACAGTGCCCCTGGCCGATGCGGGCGTACAGGACGCGCAGATAATCCGCGATCTCGGTGATGGTTCCGACCGTCGAACGGGGATTGCGGACCGCCGACTTCTGCTGAATACTGATGGTGGGGGAAAGGCCGCCGATAAAATCGCAATCGGGCTTGGGAAGTTGTCCCAGGAACTGGCGGGCGTAACTGGAGAGCGACTCAACGTAGCGCCGTTGCCCCTCGGCGTAAAGCGTGTCAAAAGCGAGAGAGCTTTTCCCCGAGCCGCTCACGCCGGTGAAAACGATCAGCGAATTCCGCGGCAGTTCGAGATTAACGTTCTGGAGATTGTGCTCCCGCGCGCCCCGAACGATGATCGGCTGGTTGACCATGATCCATAGATTGCTGTGAAAGGGATTGCCTGAAATTTAGTATAGGGATGGTATCCAGAGGGAGCGAGCCCCCGTAGACGCTGGTGCAAGCATCCGCACGATTGGGCTCAAATGCGAGGTGACGCAGGCTCGGAACGATCTGACAAATTATCCAGACCAGCCGCGTTCCATTCGTTGCACTAATTTCGGACACCCGGCTGCAACGCATTCCGGTCTTTTGCAACGCATTCATCGCGTTTTGCAAGCCATTTCACGCGTTTAGCGACGCATACAACGCGATTTGCAACCTATTTCTAGCGCACGACGGCACCTGGCAAGAAAGTACGGTGCGACTTTCTCCGCTCGCGCGTCAGGCTAACAAGGAACCGGAGAATTATGTTCTTATGTTCACTAACTACAACCCGTATTCGGCCCTTTTTCATTTGCCGAAGGCATTCCTCCGTGACAAGATCGAAGGATTGCTTCTATGATCAGGCCTTAAATGACATTTCTGGGAACTAATCGCCGTTGGGTGCCGTCTCAGGTTGAGTAGTCGTGAATATCGACGATCGAAAACTGATTTCGGAATGCCTGCAAGGCCGTTCAGCGGCCTTTGGTGAATTAGTGCGCCGCTATCAAACGCGGCTTTATAACTCGATCCTCCGCGTGGTTGACGATGCCGAGGATGCGTATGATGTCGTTCAAGACGCGTTCCTAAACGCTTACCAGTCCTTGAATAGCTTCAAGGGCGATGCGGAATTCTTCACTTGGCTGTACCGGATCGCCTTTAACACGGCGATCAGCCTGAAACGAAAACGCCGGGCGCTCATCCGGCTAGACTGGGGCGGCGAGGAGAAAAGCGGCCTGGAACCGATTGATCAGTCGGCATTTAGCGATCCGGGCTCACGCCTGGAACGCTCGGAAGAGGACGAAACTCTTCAGAATGCACTGAATCGGTTATCTCCAGAACATCGAGCAGTTCTTGTGTTGAAGGACCTCGAAGGTCAAAAGTACGAGGACATCGCTGATATCCTCGACGTCCCAGTTGGAACCATCCGAAGCCG
>JAIOQJ010000665.1 GCA_021413475.1 Planctomycetota bacterium
CTGAAATTAATATTGTACGCACGGGAGTACAACACATGAGCAAAGGGAAGGTAATACGAACCGCCGCCGAAAAGCGAGCGCGGAGTGAGAAAAGAAAAAATACGTGATGGTATTTATTAACGGCAAGCAGAAATGGGTTCCCCGGCCTCCGCAAATTGAAGGCTTGCCTGTTGACGAGTTCATTGCCCGGAACGCCGGCCCCATTTGGTTGCACCAGAATGAACTTTGGGAACTTATGCTTCCGGATGGCAGACTCTAGGATGACGGTCGACCAAACGCAGAAACCTGTCCGGCAATGGCTTGCATTTCAGGAGGGACCGAATGAGCAGTTCATCCAACATCAAGTGGCTGTCGAAGGCCATTGAACAGGCAACTAAATCGGCAAATTTCTGTATCGCCGGTTGCCTGCCCGCTGTCGATCCCGGCATCGAAATCGACGGTGTGGGAACGATTTCGATGCCGTTGAAACGGGGAGCCGAAAAAAGACTCATCGCGGCATGTCAAGTTGCGCCATACGGAAAGGGAACGCAGACGCTGGTCGATAAACGGGTCAGGAACACGTTTGAACTCGATCCGAAAAAGTTTGGTTTAAGTGATGCTTGGAATTCGGCCATTTCCGACGCATTGCGGCCTATCGCGGAAAAGCTTGGACTACCGGCAGACCAGCTGGAAACCAAACTCTACAAGCTGCTGGTTTACGAGAAAGGTGGGTTCTTCCTCCCGCATCGCGACAGCGAAAAACACGATCGAATGGTGGCGAGTTTGATTGTCGTGCTTCCCAATCCGTTTGATGGCGGGAAACTCGTCGTTCGGCACGGCGCTGTTACGCAGACTTTGGCTTTCGAGGAAGCGGCAAAGGGAAAATTCCCCTGTTTTGCCGCATTCTATACTGATTGTGAGCACGAAGTTCAACGTGTTTACAGCGGCGTCCGGTTATGCTTGGCGTACAACCTGGTACTGAAACCGAAGCGAGGGAAAGCAGGCTCGGTCCCGACCGCGCCCACCGATCCGCTGGCCGAATCGATCGAGGCATGGGTCGCGAAAAACCCGGCAAAGCCACTGGTCTTTGCGCTGAACCATCATTACACGGAACGGGGGTTATCGCTTGATTTGTTAAAGGGGATGGATCGACAGATCGCGAGCCTGGTTATAGCGGCGTCAGGGAAGACCGATTGCCACGTGAATCTGGCGCAGGTTTCACGTCATTTGCTTCAATCCGCGGACGATGGCAGTTTCGACCACGGCTATTCTCGCTATTCCTATAAACCGCAGCGGAGCGAGATCGAGATCGGCGAGACTTACGAAGATGATCTGAACGGAACCGAATGGACGGATACGAAAGGCAAGAAACAGCCTTGGGGAGAAATCTCGTTCGATCTGTCGGCCATCGTTTCATCGGAACCTATCGACGATTGGAAACCGACTACCGAAGACTACGAAGGCTACACGGGCAATGCCGGCAATACGCTCGATCGCTGGTATCACCGGTCGGCGATTGTCATCTGGCAACGCGATCATCACTTCGAGGTCGTCGCGAGTTCCGGCGTGGCCAATTCCATCCCCTTGTTCTGCCCGCTGGGAACGCCATACTTATGGGCGTTGGCATCGTGATTCAGGAGAGCATTCGCCACTTGACGACTTCCCGGAACATCTTCTGAAACTGCACGATCGGGATACGATCGCGGCGTTTCTGAGGAGGTTGGCTGAACACGATCAGTCGTCCTCAATTAGCTCTCTCGTTGTAGCTGCCTGCCGCGAGTTCGGCTGGGACGCGTTTGCTCAAGAACTGAAGCAACTGCTCATCGCGCGGACGAATAAACGTGATCAAGAAGAAATCTCGATTCGCGACGCCGAGTGGCTAGCCGCTTTCTGTTGCGAAAAATCGGAAGACCCAGAGAAGTTGGCACTCGCTCGCGAACTTTGCGTGCTCGCGGTAGGACGATTTTGTGAACCGCGTCCTTCTTCTCGCTATTCGCCGTGGGATCACGGTGAAGTATCCACCTCCGCAAAATCTCTTTCCCTTCTGCTCAAGGCACTTCTAGCAAGCGGGCTCGACCACGAACTGGCGAAAGTAGTCCAATTCGTTGAAGAATCCCCAAAGGAATTCAACCTGGACGATTGCCAGGTTCCTTGCCTGAATTCGTTGATTCCGTGGTCGGGAAAGCAAGGCGGCAAGGTTCATTCGCAATTGCTATGTTGGCTGGCTTCCGTCCGGCAACAACTCGAATTGGCCACCGCCAAGCATCCAGAACCACCGAGCAATTGGGCTCGTCCGGCGGAAGTCGCTTGCAAATGTCGACAGTGCGCTCAACTTAATGCTTTTTTGGAGAATCCGGTCGATGAGGTAGGACTCATTCCAGCCCGCGAAGACATTCGCCGACATCTAATCGACGCCATTAACCGGCATCGATGCGACGTCAAACATGCACTGGAGCGCAAGGGGAGCCCCTACTCCTTGAAACTTACAAAGACCAACGGTTCGTTTGAACGGGCGGTTAAGCGATACGAGGCGAATCAGCGGTTGCTGAATTCTTTGCCTGAAGTTGTATAAGGCGACCGTGGCTTCATGGTTTGTGTGACTTGGTTGCTCGATGATTTGATTTTCGCTAGTTCTGTTGATTCTGGATTCTGTGTGATTGCAAATTTCCTTGCACTTGGAATTCAAGTTCGCCATGCTGTGAATGCCTCATCTATCCTACGAGATGTCGCGAAACCGACATCTCGCCGTCGAATGCTTCATCGTGTTCTTTCCAGACGTGGCTTTCGTTCTTAGTTGCTCACCAGGACCAGCGAAATGAACCGACCATTTGATATCACCCGCCGGGCCTTGCTCCAATCGTCGATCGCCGTGGGCGGTGCGTTGGCGTGCGGGGCGAACGCTTGGTCTGCCGAGGGCCAAGGGAGCAAGTTGTTGCCGCAGGTCAAGCCCGAGGAAATCGGGATCGATCCCAAACGCCTTCAGGTTGCCTACGATCTCCTGGAGAAATGGACGACGGGGCCTAACGCGCCGGTGCCCGGCGCTTCCATCCTGGTGGGCCGCGCGGGAAAAACGGTCTTGCCCCGTTCGTTCGGCCGACAAGGACCCGAGGCCGACGCGGAAGCGATCCGGCCCGACGCCATGTTCTACATGGCCTCCGTGACCAAGCCCCTGATCTACACGGCCGGTATGATGCTGCTCGAACGCGGCAAGCTCAATCTCAGCGATCGGGTCACTCGCTACATTCCCGAATTCGTCGGCAAGGACAAAGAGACGGCCCAGGTACTTCACTTGTTCACGCACACGTCGGGCCTACCTGACGAATTGCCGAGAAACGCCGAACTGCGGAAGTCGCACGCTCCGCTCAAAAAGTTCATCGAAGAGTCGATCAAGGCCGACCTGCTCTTCAAGCCCGGTACGAGCTTCAGCTACGCCAGTTGCGCAACCATGTGCGTGGCCGAGATCGTGCAACGGCTCTCGGGGATGACGATCAGTGAATTCTTGCGAAAGGAAATTATCGAGCCGTTGGGTTTGAAATCCACCTCCTTGGGCTCGCAAGGCTTCCCGCGCAACCGAATCGTGCGCGCTACCGTGCCCGAATACCAGACCGACCCCGACTTCAGTTGGAACAGCAAGTACTGGCAGGAATTCGGTTCGCCGGCGGGTGGGTTATTTAGCACGGCCGAGGAATTCGCCGTCATCTGTGCGCTGATGCTCAACGGCGGCAAATGGGGCGACGTGCGGCTGCTGTCCCCCGCGACCGTGAAGATGATGACCACCAACCGCATGAACGATATGCCCGATCTGCCGGAACCAATTCGCCGCACCCAACCGTGGGGTCTCGGCTGGCGGCTCAACCATCTGGGAATGCCGGACAGTTGGGGCGATCTCCTGAGCCGAAACGTCTTCGGCCATACCGGCTCGGCCGGCAACGTCGTCTGGATGGACCCGCAGACGAAAGGCTTCTGCCTCATCTTTGCGAACTACTTGCGCTCCCGTGCACCGTGGCGGCTCGTTCATCTGTCGAATGCGGTGGCGGCGGCGTTTGTGTAAGCGGGATTGATTCGGCAATGAATCGAGGTCAAGTCGACGTGCAGTCCCTGAGCATTATCCTGATGTGCATTGTTGCCGCAGTGATGTACGGCGTCGGCCACGACCAAATTACGGCTCGCGTATGCGTCGAGTACTTCACCGTCGGGCACCCGCCCGTTTTCGATACCGATGACCCCACTTTGCTCGGAATCGGTTGGGGCATTATCGCGACATGGTGGGTCGGACTGTTGCTTGGAATTCCATTGGCACTCGTCTCCCGCGCGGGTTCTCGGCCCAAACGCTCGGTGGGCTCACTGATCCGACCGATTGCGTGGCTACTGGTAGTCATGGCCGTGTGCTCATTGGTGGCCGGCCTTATGGGTTGGCTGTTGGCCCGCAATGGAGCGGTGTTTCTCGTCGAACCGCTCGCCAGCGAACTGCCGGCCGACCGCCATGTGCCGTTCTTGGCCGACTTGTGGGCGCATTCGGCTAGTGCCCCGTCCAGACTAAATTTGCGGGTAGAGCCGCTTCAATTTGGCTCTTGCTTTGTCGATGGTGAATTGCCAATCGACGGCTCGTTGCTTCTTGTTGACACGGGCTGACCAGGCGGTAATTTCGGATTTCAGCGTCTCGATGTCGCCGATTCGTCGGTCCTT
>JAIOQJ010000722.1 GCA_021413475.1 Planctomycetota bacterium
CGGCGATCGTCGCCCGCGCCATGGGCATCCCGGCGGTGGTCGGCTTGGGCAATCTCACCAGCGAAGTGTCCGGCGGCGATACCGTCATCATCGACGGCACCAACGGCGTGGTCATCGTCAATCCTGATGCAGACCAACTCCAGGAATACCGCGAGTTCGAACGCCGCAACGCCCAGGACGCGGACGGCAACACCATCCAGGCGAAGCACCTCGGCATCAAGACTAGCCGCTGCGTCGTCGTTTCCGACCCGGAGCATCTGATCGCCACCATCGGCGTGCGCGACTTACTGATCATTCAGGACGGCAACGCCACCTTGATCGCCGACCGCAATGACGAAGCAACGGTCAAGGAAGTGGTAGACGCCCTGAAGAAATGGCAAGGCGGGGAGAAGTATCTGTGAGCGTAAATAACAAAAACGTTTGAACCACAGAAACACAGAAACACAGAGATGAAAAGAAGAGAAGAACAAGCATTGAGTACGACGCCGCGGTTGTAGTTCTTTTTTCTCTGATTTTTCTTCTCTGATTTTCTTCTCTGATTTTCTTCTCTGTGCCTCTGTGTCTCTGTGGTTCAAATTCTTGATTTGATGCATGCGAGGGAGAAGTATCTGTGAGAGGCCGTGGGCGATTGCTTGGCATCGATTATGGAACGGTTCGCGTCGGGCTGGCGATCAGCGACCCGGACCGAATCATCGCTTCGCCGTTGACAACGTACACTCGCCAAGGGGCCGAGGTCGATGCCGAGTTTCTGCGCAAGCTGATTGCCGACGAACGGGTCGAAAGCCTGGTCCTCGGCCTGCCGGTCCACACCAACGGCCGCGAGGGAATCAAGGCCGCGGAGTCACGGCAATTTGGCGTCTGGCTCAAGGAAGTCACGGGTTTGCCGCTGATTTTCGTCGATGAACGTTTCACCACCGCGGATGCCGAGAACGCTCTCTGGAACGCCGGCCTGAGCCATCGGAAACGCAAAGAACGTCGTGACCGCGTGGCCGCCCAGATCTTCCTGCAAGCCTATCTCGACGCGAAATGTCCCGAAGAAACGGAGATTCTGGGGTTGGACGAGTAGAATAAAGACAGTCTCGCGCAAAGCCGCAATGGCGCGAAGAAAAACAGGAATCGGCAGTCATTCCTGGGCATCTCTTTGCGACTTGGCGTCTTTGCGCGAGATCTTTTTTTGGAACTTTTGCTGGTGCCTCGACATGTACTCCGTGAAGGAAATCTATTTCACCCTGCAAGGCGAAGGGGCCCAGACCGGTCGGGCGGCGGTCTTTCTGCGCTTCGCGGGGTGCAATCTCTGGAGTGGCCGAGAAGAAGATCGCTCGTCTGCGATCTGCCAATTCTGCGACACCAATTTCGTTGGCACCGATGGCCCCGGCGGCGGCAAATTCGCAACGCCGCGTGAACTGGCGACGGCCGTATCGAAATGCTGGGCCGGACGAACGGGGAAACCGCTCGTCGTTTGCACCGGCGGCGAACCGTTGTTGCAAATGGACGCACTGCTCATCGAGGCCCTCCACGCGGCCGATTTCGAAGTGGCCATCGAGACCAACGGCACGCGACTGCCGCCGCCGGGGATCGATTGGATCACCGTCAGCCCGAAAGCGAATGCCGATTTGGTTCTGGTGATTGGCGACGAGTTGAAACTGATTTTCCCGCAACTGGGTGCCGAGCCGGAGCGTTACGAGGAGCTAGCCTTCCACCATTTCTTCCTGCAACCGATGGACGGCCCCAGCCGCGACGTGAACACCAGGCAGGCCATTGAATATTGCCTCGCCCACCCGACATGGCGGTTGAGTTTGCAGACGCATAAGTTCATTGGGATCGCGTGAGGGTTGCTTTGCATTGCACCCTCCCACCCTTGCAATGAAATGAATGCAAGGCAATGCAATGATGCAACGCTTGCGTGCCATGGGTACGGCTTTACGTGGGGATGAAGTAGAAGGCCGATTAGGTGTTGCGGAAAGGCCAAGGCTACTTGAATCCTGCCGACTTGCACATGCTCTCTAAAGCCTTCGCAACCAGATCGTCTTTTTTCTCCAACCGGCCGCAAATGAGCGCGGTGAATTCCAGAGTTTCGGATGTGTAGATTTCCGGCAAGATCGTGTGATACCCGCCTTTTCGACGATACCCCTTCTTATTGTAGATGAAGAGAAATGGTAAATCCACGAAGTCTGTAGGCTCAACAGACCAGCCCGGCGACTTGCAATTCCGTGCTCGGAATACTTTGGCCTCTTTAATTGATGTCGGCAAATCGTTAATCACCGAAGCGTCTTGTTCTCGTTCCGAATTGCCGCATCCCACGGGCAGGGTAGCCGCGACCGTCAGTATGACGATCGATCCGATTGCCGATTTAACAGCCAGGCGCGGATGACTGACTAACATGGTTGTATCGCTCCGCTCCGAGAACTGCGAGTCGCGGCTCCACGAAGGCACTCACTCAAAAATCGCATTCACATAACTGTCCGGATCGAACGGCTCCAGGTCGTCGAGCCCCTCGCCGACGCCGATGAACTTGACGGGTAGGCCGATCTTTTCCTTGATGGCGAAGATCGCGCCGCCCTTCGCACTGCCGTCGAGCTTGCAGACAGATCGGCAAATCGGACTGAGTGAGATCGTTCAATCCACAAACGCAAACTCATTCCCCAACAGAAACACCTGCGCCAATTGCTCCCAGCGGCCAAAGCCCAACCTGGCTGAACTTGGCCCGGCGAAGTCGCGCGATGCGTCCCAGGAGGTGATTTTCCCTTTCTCCAATAGCCGAATGGTCGTCGACCAAGTAAAGGCGTCGAACGACATTTCCTTGACACAATCGGTGGCGAAGTCGAGGGTGTCTCCCTTGGCGACCGATGCGCGCAAACTGATGTCGCTTGATCCTTCCTTCACTTTCCAAACGCCCAACTCGCCGTTTCGGCTGGAGACGATCCGTCCTCGCACGCCGTCGCCTTGCTTGTCGGGGTGCTTGAGGGTGCCGGTGATGACGACTTCGCCATCGACGGGCGAGACCCAGCGGCGAATTGCCGCATGAGTCGGATTGTTACCGGGGTGACCGCCGGCCGCGTTCAGGATCACCCAACCGTGAATCGGGTCGGGCAACATCGGTCCGCCTTGCCAGGAAGTGCCGGTCCAGTGAGGCAATAGCTTGAAGCCTTCGATTCGCTTGGTCTGCTCGTTGAAGCCGCCGAAGCCGTATTGCCAGGGCGAGACGGCGAATGTGGGGCTCTTTTCGTCCACACCATTCAAAAACGCACGAGCCAGTGATAGTTCCTCGCGGGTGGCGGCACGGCCGTGGATCAGACGCACCAAGATCGCGATGCGGTCGTCGGGATTGCTCTTCGCGGCAACCTCCGGCCGGGTGACAAGCTTGCGGGCTTGCTCCATCACGAACGGGCTGTTCATCAGATAGAGGGCCTGTTGCGGCACCGTGGTCGTGAAACGTTGCGGGCTGTGCTGGTCGGGGCTCGCGAAATCGAAGATCCGGAGCGTGCCGGGCAGGTTCTGACGATCGATGAAGCCGTAGAGCGTCCGCCGCTGCGGGAACGGTTCCTTGAAGAGATCGACCGACTTGCCGCCGACGGCCGGGTCGAGTTGCCCCGACACGAGTAAGAGACTATCTCGCAGATTCTCGAAATCGATCCGGCGACGATTCTGCCGCGCTAGCAGGCGGTTCTCCGGATCCTGTTTGGCGAGCTCAGCCGACACGTCCGATCGTTGTTGGTAGGCACGCGAGAGCATGATCTGCCGGTGCATTGCCTTGATCGACCAACCCGATTCGATGAAGCTGGTTGCCAGGTAATCGAGCAACTCGGGATGAGTCGGCGGATCGCTGCGTGCGCCGAAGTCACTTGGCGTACGCACGAGCCCTTGACCGAAATGAACGATCCAAAGGCGGTTGACCATCACACGGGCAGTGAAGGGGTTCTTCGGGTCGGCGATGGCCCATGCCAGTTCCAACCGGCCGCTGCCGTCGGTGAATGGCTTGCGGTCGGGGCCGGAGAGGGCTTCGAGGAAACGGCGCGGAACGGCCGGGCCGCGATTGCCGGGATTGCCGCGGAGAAACACGTATGGCTCGAACGGTTTGGGCGAGTCGTTGAGCACCATCGCTCGCGGCGGCGAGCCGAGGGCTTCCGCCTTGTAGGCATCGAGCTTCTTCTTGAGATCGGTCAGCTTGTTCTTGTCGGCACGGTCGAGCAGCCGGTCGATATCGGCGGCCGGGACGTCGAGCACGCCGCCGGGCCCGAGAATCGCCATCAGGCGTGCCTCGGCCAAGCCCGCCAGGTTCGGCTTCGGCGGAAAATGCGCGGCGATCAAGCGACCGTAGGTCTCGGCCGCCTCCTTGTACGTCTTCGGCGTCTTTTCCTTCAGGGCATCGACGACGCGTTCATTCAGCGAGTTCTTCACGGCAAACATCTTCGCGAGAAGATCGAGTGCTTTGGCGGCGAACTCGTCGTCCTTCAACTCCGCGAGTGCCCTCAGCGGGGCGAAGATCGGCGTGAGATCCGGATTCTGCATGGCGACACCTCGCCAGCGTTGCAAGATGTCCGGCATTAGATCGCGTTCACGGGCCAAGGCTTGCAGGCGGTCGTTCGGTTTGCCGAGAAGGTCGCGCGATGCGATCAAGTACACGGCGATCGTCTCGGCCTTCCGCAGCTTGGCGAGGTGAACGCCCCAAAGTTTCTGTTTCAGAGCTTCCAGTTCCTCTTCGCGCTTCTTCACTTCATTCTCGAAGGCGATCACCTCGGGCGTGCGCGCCAACTCGCCGATCAACGGCAGATCTTTCGGCTCGTTCGACGACGCGTAGACGCCATATAGCGAGTAGTAATCCTTCGCGGGGATCGGATCGTATTTGTGGTCGTGGCAGCGGGCGCAGGTCATCGTGAGGCCGAGGAACGTTCGGCAGGTGACGTCAAGCCGATCATCGATAATGTCCGCGGTGTTATTGAGAAACCGCCGGCCGACGGTGAGGAAGCCCATCGCCGCCAGATCGCGGGTATCTTTCGGATTCATCAGGTCGGCCGCGATTTGCAACTGGATGAAGCGGTCGTACGGCATGTCGTCGTTGAAGGCTCGGATCACCCAGTCGCGATATGTGTAGGCATACGGGTAGTTGCGGTCTTCCTGGAAGACATACCCCTTTGTGTCGGAATAGCGTGCCAGATCGAGCCAGTGGCGGGCCTGGGTTTCGCCGTATTGCGGTGAAGCGAGCAGGCGATCGATCAACTCCACGTAGGCTTTTTTGCCGTTCACGTTCGAGGCCATCACGAATTTCTCGATCTCCTCCGCCGTCGGCGGCAGGCCGATCAAATCGTGATAAGTGCGCCGAATCAGCGTGCGCAGGTCGGCACGGGGTGTTAGGCTCAACTCCTGTTTTTCGAGTTTCGCCAAGATAAAGCGATCGATCGGCTCACCGGCATTAATGACAACGGGAACCTCCACCGGCTTGACCGGCTGATAACCCCAGAGCTTGGCGGCATCGATGGGTTCCTTGGCAACGATGGCACTGGCAGAGTAAGGAACACCCAATTTGACCCAGGCGACCAACTTCTCGATCGCCTCGGCGGGAAGCTTCCCCTTGGGCGGCATCTGCAATTTGCCGTCGTAGCGCACGGCATGGATCAGCTTGCTCTTCTCGGGATCGCCGGGCACCGCAACCGGGCCGGTGTCGCCACCTTTCAGAAACGCGTCGCGGGAATCGAGCCGTAGCCCGGCCTCCTGCTTCTTCACGCCGTGGCAGGCGTAGCAATGGTCGATCAGTAACGGGCGGATTTTGTTCTCAAAGAATTCAATCTCCGCCGGCGCGGGTTCCGCGGCAGAGATAAAGCGAGCGCCAACCAGCAGGAACAAAACGGCGGCAAAACGCATCGGTAATCGACTCCAGCGGATGAGCGAGCCGCTTGCGGCTTAGCGCTCGCTCTCACGGACAAAACGTTTACAACGGAAGAGTGAGCGCTAAGCCGCAAACGGCTAAAAAAGGGGAGACTTTTTCAATTTTACTCGCGAATGCCCGTCCGATCCAGGAATTCCTTGAGACGGGACCTTGCTTCTAGCCACCATCGCCGTGGGGCAGTATCCTTGCCCACATGCCCCCCAGCAACAATAATCCCGTGAACCGTCTGCGCGCGGATAAAATCTTCGACACTGCTTCGAGGATTCGCGACCGGATCGGTGAGCGGTTCCCGGGCTCCGGTCTATTGGGTATTGCGGATCAAATCGTAAACGTCACGCAGATCTCACTCAAAACCGCGGCTAGGATTAGCCGGCCCAATCGATGGCTGAGAGGAGGGTTGATCTTACTTCTTTTGATCGCCATCACTTCCGTCGTCATTTATATTCAGAATCGCGACCCGGAGATTCCATCAGTCCAGACGATCTTCCAGTTTCTCGATGCGGCCAAGGGCGCTGCCGCGATCTTGATGGCCATGGCGTTATTTTTAATCACGCTCGAAACGCGGCTCAAACGCCGCCGGGCCCTGCAAGAAGTTCACGAATTGCGGGCCATGGCTCACCTCATCGATATGCACCAACTCACCAAGGATCCGATCCGGTTGAGCGACCTGGACAGTCCGGTCAACGTCGCCGATCAGTCATTGGATGCGAACGGCATGGATCGCTACCTGCATTACTGCACGGAACTCCTCGCCGTGCTGAGCAAGGTCGGCCAACTCTATGTGCAGGACTTCCCGGATGCGGAGGCGTTGAACTCGGTCGATCACTTCGAGGAACTGGCCACGGGCCTGTCGAGTAAGATCTGGCAAAAACTGATGATTCTGGATCGGATCCGGTCGAGCGATAAGAAGTGTGATTAGGGAATGTGGGTGGATTTTAGCGACGGCTTCTAGCTGCCGTTCTTGTGAGCGGCCGGAGGAAACTTCGAAGACTCGAAGAATACTCCGGCCGCTCACGCGGGCCGGCTCGCCAATGAAATCAATCAATTCACCTTGGCCGCAGGGTCGGAGCGGGCCTCGCGGTCGGTACTGGCTTCGGTGCAGGCTTCGCGGCTGGAGCCGGCGGCTTCAATGCTAAACCCGGCGTTCCGTGAGTGGACAGCCACAACCGTGCGAGAGCAACGGTCAAGCCTTGGGCACCTTCGCCGGTCGACTCGACCGTTTTTCCATCGGAGGTCATCGTCCCCGCCCAGTTCCCGTCCGGCTTCCGGGTGAGCGTGATCTGCGTTCCCAGAGGGAGCATGGCGAGAGCCTCGCCCTTCGATGGGGCGGCAGCGGCAGCTTTTTGCTGCTCTTCGTTCAACTTCTCGACACAGACCGAGCACCGGGTCTTCTGGAACTTGGCCAACCGCTGGGCCCGATACTTGTCCACCGCGTAATACTGGAATTCTTGTTCGTGACCGCACGCGCGCACCACCATGGGCCGCGATACAATCTCTCCTGAAGGTAAGGCCATCGCAAATCTCCCTTGACCGGAACGGGCAAAGTTTATTTACGGACCGATGCCTCTGGTGTCTCGCCTGCGATTGGGTTTCGTGAAACGGTCCTACTTCCCGCGAATCTCCGCCAGCGTCTTGATCAATTGGGCCGGGTCGTCGCTCGAAATGGATTCGGGCTCGTGAATGAGCAACGGGAGGACTTCGGCTCGGGTTCCATTCCCGGCACCCAGAAGTAATTCCAGGCCGAGCTTTCGCACCTTGGGAACCAAGGTTTCATCGGCCAACCACTTGGGCCACAGCCGGATCACCTTGACCCCCGCGTCGGCAAATGGCTTGATGTCATCCACGGTAGGCACCAGACCGATCTGCCGGGCGTCAGGGAGAAGTATCCGGAACAACTTCGCGTGTCCGACCGTTCGGATTCCCAGAATAAGGTGCTTCGGGTCGCCGTGCTCGCGAACTTCGGCGGCGATATTTTTTGCGTATTCCTCTCTGGTCTCTTTCAGGTCGATCATCACCACGATCTTCCCTTTGCAGAGTGCCAGCACCTCCCGCAACTCCGGCACTCGCTCGCCCTTGAATTTCGGAGCAAATTTGCCGCCGGCGTCGAGGGTTTTGATCTCCGCCAGTGTCAAGTTCGCGATCTTGCCTTTGCCGTCGGTGGTATGCTCCACGTCGGCGTCGTGCATGCAGATCAAGGCGCCGTCTTTGGTGGTTCGCGCGTCGAGTTCGGCCGCGTGGGCACCTACCTCAATCGCCCGCCGATAGCTCGCCAGAGTGTTCTCCGGCCGGTCGGCACAGGAGCCGCGATGGCCGATGACTTCTTTGATTTTCGCGGCCGACGTCGCCGCGTTCGGCGGGTCCGCGGCGAAGCTGATTGATGGCAGAAGGAGGATTGCCACAAGTTGGAAAGACGACATCGGTGAACTCCGTCGTTTTAAACGATGCCGAGAATCGATCGTTGAGACTTCGACACGGTCTGAATGCCCGTCTGGCCGAGATCTAGCAATTTTGCCAATTGTTCGCGGCTGAAGGTGGCTTCCTCGCCGGAGCCTTGCACTTCGATGAATTTGCCCGCGCCGGTCATCACTAGATTCATGTCAACTTCGGCGTCGCGGTCCTCGACGTATTCGAGATCGAGCCGTTCCTCACCATCCACGATGCCGACGCTGATGGCCGCCACGCTATCGGTGACGATGAGTTCCAACGGCAATTCGAGTTTCCGCAAGGCCAACACGAGGGCGACATAGGCCCCGTTGATGGCCGCGGTACGTGTGCCGCCGTCGGCTTCGAGAACGTCGCAATCGAGCCACAGGGTTCGTTCGCCGAGTTGATCGAGGTTCACGATCGCGCGCAAACTGCGGCCGATCAGCCGCTGGATCTCGAC
>JAIOQJ010000723.1 GCA_021413475.1 Planctomycetota bacterium
GCCCTGGCGGTGAGAAAATGTTCGGCTGGGCCCTCAGCAACGGACCGAACAAGCTCGTGACGTTTCACCCGGCACAGCAGTTCGCCAAGCAGTTTCACCGGCCGGATGTCATCAGACTGGCCGTTGAACTCGGTTCCGTCGAGGCGGCTCTCAAAAAACTGGCAACCGCACCGGCCGACATCGAAGCGATTCTGCCCCCCTCGGCGACTTTGAAGCTGGTGAAACAAGAAGGCGCCAAGGTGCAGGTGCAGGCAACTGCCTCGTCGGGTCAAAAAGAGAAACCGATCCTGACCATGCGGTTGTTGCTCGATGGCCGTCCGTTGCCGCAGGGCCAAGGCAAGATGACGGTGCCGCCCGGGAAACCCGCGGAGGCGACCTGGGACGTCGAGATTCCCGGCGGCAGCCATGAATTGAAGTTGCTCGCAAGCTCGGACGACGACTCGGCCACGTCGGATCCGTTGGTGTTGATCGGCCCCAAGAATGCGAGCCAGCAACCAACACTTCACCGGGTCTGTGTGGGCGTCAACGACTACGACGACCCTGGCATCAAGTTGAACGCGGCGGTGAAAGATGCTCAGGAAGTGTTCGCAGCGTTTGCGAGCCACTGCGTCGGATCCGCCAATCGCTTCGGCACGGCCAAGGGCCAATTGCTCGTGAACAAGGAGGCGACCCGGGACGCGGTGCTGAAGGCCTTGGCGGAAGTTCGCAAGGCGGCCAAGCCGGGCGATCTGGTGGTATTCTTCTTTGCCGGCCACGGCGTCAAACAAGAGAACGAGTTCTACTTGCTGACCAAGGAAGCCGATCTGAACAAGAGCCTCAAGGGAATCTCGCTCTCCGGCGACGATCTTCGCAAGGCGCTCAGCGACATTGAGTGTCCGGTGCTCTTAATCATGGATGCGTGCCATTCGGCCAAAGGTGTCAAGGCATTCCGCCCCGCGACGGACGATCTGACCCGAAACTTGACGGACGAGACCGCCGGGGTGACGATCCTGGCGGCGGCGATGGCTCACGAAGTCGCCAATGCCAGTGCCGAGAACGGCCACTTCACGGCGGCGTTGCTCAAGGCGCTCAATGTCGGCGAGGGCGTGCCGTTCGATCCCTATGAAAGAGCGCTATTCACGCACCACATCTACTCCGTTATTTTTTCCGAAGTACGCAAGGCGACCAATGGCAAACAGAATCCGTTCCTGAATTCCCCCTGGACCGTCCCTCCCCTGGCGGTGCGCGAGATTCCGAAACAGTAGCTGCCGATTTCTTGAAAGGTCGAGGTGACTTGATGTCCCGCGCCATCTTAGGCTTGATGCTGTTTGGCCTGACCGCGTCGCTTTCCATGCAAGCTGACCCCGCGCCGCTCGCTGCTCAGGCGGGAGAGAAGAAGAAAAAGAAGGATGCGAAGAAGATCGGGCCGAAGGCAACCGAGAAGGAACAGGAGGATGTCAGCCGCATCATGCTGGCATTCGATCCCGGCTCCCACACACGACCGATCTCAGCTTTAGGTTTCAATAAGGACCAAACCAGGTTGATCACGGTCGGTTGGGATTATTCGATCCAGATTTGGAATGCGAGAACTGGAGAACGGCTCGATATCCTTCGCCTGCCCGCCTACGGCCGCGACAACGGCTACGACAGCAATCGTTGGAACCACGCGGCGATCTCGGCCGACGGGGCATTCGTGGCCATCGGCGGCGGGCCGAAACTGCTCTACGACGACAAAGGAATCCCGACACGACTGTTGATCGTCGATGTGGCGAATCGGCGCGTCCGAAAACTCATCTTCCCCGCGGATCCAAAATCTCCCGTGACATGTCTCTCATTTTCGGCGAACGGAAGCCGGCTCGCGGTCGGCTTCGGCGGCGCTGACAAATCCGTGTACATCCTGGACGATGTCGTTCAGATCATGAAGAACTCACCCGATGCGAAACTCTCTTCCGAACCGGGCCTCGTGATCAAGGGAATGACGAAAGAACCGCATGACTTGGCCCTCTCGCAAACCGGAAACAAACTTGTCCTCGAAGAGAATGCCGCACTTGTGATGTCCTTCGACGTGACCGGAAAAGCCGTCGAGAAATGGAAGAAGCTTGGCGAATTCAAACAACCTGGACAGAACGATCTCCTGGCGTGGTCACCGGATGAATCCCATTTCGCCTGGTCGTGGCGTCACGGTGAAGGGAAAGAAAACAACGGCATTCAACTGCGCACACCGGAATGCAAGTTGCTGAAGAATTGGACGTTCGGTGAACTCGCACCGGGGTTCGGTCGAGCGGCAATCATCGGAACATTTCGTTACCTCGATTCCGAACGGCTCTTCATCACCGGCAACGCCTCCCTCGCGCAAAATTCTCGCGGCTATGTTGGAGTGACCCTAAATCCCAAAACAGGAAAATCGGTGCGGCACTTCTCCGAGACATTGAGCAGTGCCTACAACCCTTTTGGTGCCGCCTCGACCGCCGGGACGCTCGCGGCCATCACGACACAAAATGGACTGGAGGCCGTCATTTTCAATCTCGCGGACGGAAAAGTCGTCGCCCGCTGCGGCAGCCGGACCCCCGTGCCGACGATCGTCGGCTGGTCGAAAGATTCCAAATTTCCCGCAGTCGCCTGGTCGGACGATGCCACGCTCAAACCGATGAAATCCAAGCTCGCTGACCTGAAATACGCATTCGATTTGGCCAAGATGGAACCAGTCGCGAAACTGGATTTAGCGAACTTCACGCTCCGTCTTCTCGAACTCGGGGAATGGAAACTGATTTGGGGGACTGGTGCCCATGCCAATAGTTCGACTTTGAAACAGGGAGACAAAGATGCTTTCAAGTGGGGGCACAGCGAGGCATTCTCACTGATTCCCACCGGTGCGGATCGTCCGCTTTTCGCCCGCGCGATTCACGACCAACTTAGCGGCATGGGTTCCTACGCCAACTTGTACGACAGTACGGAAAAGAAACTGGTAGAATTGCTCCCCGTCGCCACGCAGCACCGCGATATGGTCGCCTCGCCGGATGGCCGTTACCTCCTCGTCAGCACCGGCACGCATCGGATGAGCATCTATCGTACCGATGGCTCCCGCTTCCCGTTTCTCAACCTTGTTCAAGCCAACGGAGAGTGGGTTTGCTGGACTCCAGAAGGGTACTATGCCGCGAGCCCCGGCGGCGAAAAGATGATCGGCTGGGCGATCGCCAACGGCGCGAATGAATTCGCCACTTTTCACCCGGTCGAAAAGCATGCCAAGGAGTTCCGCCGGCCCGATGTCATCAAATTGGCGATCGAGAAGGGCTCCGTCGCCGAGGCCCTCACGGCTCTCAACACCAAACAGACTGACGTCGAAACCATTCAACCGCCACACGCAATCCTGAAACTGGTGAAACAGACGGGCGCGAAAGTGCAAGTGACAGCAACCGCCTCGTCGGGCCAGAAAGAGAAGCCGATTTTGACCATGCGGCTGTTGCTCGACGGTCGGCCGCTTCCGCAAGGCCAAGGGAAGGCGACAGTGCCGCCCGGCAAGCCGGCGGAGGCGACCTGGGAAGTCGAGATTCCCGGCGGCAGCCATGAATTGAAGTTGCTCGCCAGTTCGGATGACGACTCGGCCACGTCGGATCCGTTGGTGTTAATTGGCCC
>JAIOQJ010000724.1 GCA_021413475.1 Planctomycetota bacterium
CGTCCGCCTTGGCGAATGGCGTCTCTTCTTCGTCCAATATCTTGATGGTTCGGCCGAGCAGCATTGGGGCGTATTGTTTGACCTGGACGATCACTCCTTCATCTTTGTCCGCCGTGTATTCCAGCAGCTTGAAGTAAAAGCCGTCGGCCTCGATTCGAATATTCAATTTCTCGTTGGGACGGACCGTGTCGGGCAGCTCAGTGAAGTAAAAGAACACCATCTTTTCGGGCGATTTGTCGAGCACGACCCAGGCCGCGTACAGTTGTTCGACCCCCTGAGCCTTGAATACGTTCGGCAGGTTCCGTTCCGAACGCAACCGAACCAAATTCCCTTTGATCTTCACCAGCTCTCGTAAGAAATTAGGCCGTTGCTCATCGTTCGTCATGCTCTCATAAGTGACGCTCTTATGGGAAAACTCTTCCAGCACCGAAGCGTCAAACGAACGGGCATGAAGCAAAATATTCGTGAAGGCCGTGAACTCTTCAGGATTCTCCTTGGGATCAAGCGGCTTCTTGTCCGCGATCTTTTTGAATATGGGGGTATCTTTAACCAACTCAACCTGATTTCGGTTGATCAATTTCTTCTTGGGTTCAGGGTCGGTACCCTTCAATTCCTGGGCAAATCCAGGCATGGTAGCCAAAGCAAGAACGAGCGCCGCCAAACACTTCCGAAAGTGCCGTGCGGACTTGGTGTCCACTCTGAACGAGTAACAATCACCGCTTAACATGAAATGACCACCTTGAATCGTCTGTTTGTTCGACGCCCGGTCAAAGATGAAAGTTCCCTGAGAATCGAAAATTTCTGTCGTCACGAAGTGACGCCTGTTCACCGAGCCCGTTTTATTATTGTCTCACCGATCCTTGCGATTAGCAATAAAGATTGTGAGGCGAGAGCACCGCCACGGACTTTGCGAAAACAGGCAAGGGATCTTTCGAATCCTCCATTCAGCGTGCTAAGATAGTACGCAGCTAGCCGATCAAATGGGAGCTCACGCCATGCGCCTCACGCTACGCACGTTGCTCTCTTATCTCGACGACACGCTGGAACCGGCCGAAGCCCGGTTGATGGGCGAGAAAGTGGCCGAGAGCGAGCTTGCGCAAGAACTGATCGAACGAATCAAGAAAGTCACTCGGCGGCGGGGCCTTTCGGCTCCACCCGTCAGCGGCGACGATGGCGACGCGGCCACCGATCCCAATTCCGTTGCGGAGTATCTCGACAACGCCCTCGCGGCCGATCAACTCGAAGAGATCGAACAATCCGCCCTCGATTCGGATGCTCACTTGGCGGAAGTGGCGACTTGTCATCAAATTCTGACGTTGGTCCTCGGTGAACCCGCGAAGATTCCGCCCACGGCTCGCCAGCACATGTATCGCCTGGTGAAAGGCAAGGGATCGATCCCCTATCGAAAACCGGCAACTTCCTTGAACGTCGCGGGGCTTGCCGATCCAACGCCGGTCGCCGAAGATTCGACCGAAGCCGATGAAGCTCTATTACTGGGACTGGGGGGCACACGGCTTTCAGTGCCGATCGTTGGTGTGCTGGTCACGCTTCTCCTACTGATCGTGGTTATCTGGATGGCGCTCCCAGCCGCGAAATTGGCCCCGACGCAGGGTTACGTTTCCGTGCCGTTGAATCGGCCCGCACCGATCGAACCGAAGGCGAAAAAGCCCGAGATCGACAAAGGATCGCCCAAAGTCGATACCCCACCCGAAGACACGAAACTCGCGAAAAAAATCAAGGACGACCAGGAAACGGTAACCCTTCCGGAAGTATTGCCGCCGCCTCGAGTATTCGTCACCAAGCGTATGCTCGCCCCGCCCGTTGATCCAGATCTGGAACGGCGTGCCATCGGCCGCTTTGAATCGAAAGATTCACTGCTCCTGCAACGGAAGCGAAGCACGGATGAATGGGAACGAGCCGTTCCGTTGAAGGAACTCTACTCGAATGATTCGCTCATGTGCTTGCCCGGCATCCGTGCCGAGATCAAGCTTGAATCGGGTGTCCGGCTGCTGCTCTGGGGCACGCTGCCGGAATACCACATGATCGATGTGCAAGATCTCCTCGAAAGCCGCGTGACGCTGCACCCGCCGGCCGGGAGCATCGATGCCGACTTGACCTTGCAGAGCGGGCGCATCTACATCTCGCCTCCGACGCCGAAGGGAGAACGTTTCGAACCGGTGACCGTCCGCGTCCGATTCAAAGAGGAAATATGGGATGTGACCCTGCTCGACCCCGATTCGGAGGTGAGCGTCGAATTGTTCGGCGGTTACGCGGAAGGCGTAGCATTCTCGCCGGAACCCGGCGGGCCGTCGCCCACGACCGAAGTCTATCTTGCCTTGCTGAAGGGGCGTGCTGATGTTCACTACAAGTTCAAGGAATTCTTGATGCTCGATGCCCCGGTTCGCATCGACTGGAATAGCAAAACCCAAGAAGAATCGGCCCCGGAGAAGATCCCCGAACGGCACCTGGAATGGTGGAGCAAGGCGATCAAGGATAATCCCGGGAGTGTGCAGATGTCGGCCGCCGCGAGCCATTACGCGGGCCGTTTGAGCAAACAAGACGACGCCCGGATCGACGTCATGTTCTACTCGGCCATGCAAGACAAGAAAGAGAACCTGGCCCGGCGCCTCTATGCCGCGCGGTGCCTGCAAGCGCTTGATGCGATCGAATATCTGGCCGACTCGCTGGCGGAAGATATGTTCCACCTCCGTGCAGCGGGCATTCGGTCCGTCCGGCATTGGACGGGACTGGCCCCCGATCGCGATCTGAAATTCTTCAACGTGCTCACTGGCAAGAAGGCGTATGAACCGGCCCATGCCACCGTGGTGATGCAACTCCTGCATCCGTTCAGCAAGCAGCAATATGCTCGACAGGAGATTATTGCCACTTTATTCGAATCGATGAAACACGAACGCCCCGCGATCCGAGAACTGGCGTATGGCCACTTGCTTCAAAGCGACTCGGAAGGGGCGCGTGAAGTGGGCTTTATCGACGTCACGGCACCGGAAAACATCCGCGACGTGCAATTGCAGAAATGGAAAGCATCGTGGAAAAAACGGTTCGTCGATGACAAATGATCGATATGAACAACTCGCGTCGAGCCCGGAGGCTCGGATCGCGACAAATCGTTTCCTTGTATAATGTCTGTTCCGATTCGCAACCTTGAGTAAAGTTCGTGGCAGCTATCCCTCAAACATCTGATGACCTGTTACGCTTGATCGAGCGCAGCGGACTGGTTACGCTTGAAAAGATCAATGAGGCGCTCGCCGGGCGGCAGCCTCCCTCCTCTCTGCTCAATTTTGCCCGTTGGCTGGTCAAGGCGGGCCTATTGACCACCTTCCAGGCGGATCAGCTACTGCAAGGCAAATCGCGCGGCTTTTTCCTTGGAAAGTATCGCGTTTTGAAGCATTTAGGCGGCGGAGCCACGGCCGGCGTCTACCTTTGCGAACATCAGATCATGAAGAATCGCGTGGCCGTGAAGGTACTTTCACAAGAACTCCTCGACGAGGATGAAAGCGTACTGAGGCGATTCCGCCGTGAGGCGCAAGCGGCTGCGGCACTCAGCCACCCCAATATCGTCCGCACGATCGATCTCGACGAGGATAACGGTCGGCATTTTCTGGTGATGGAATACGTCGAGGGTGTCACTCTCGACGAGTGGATGAAGAAGAACCCAAACACGCCGGCACGCATTTTCGTTCGCCTGATTCTCCATGCCGTGAAGGGATTGGAGCATATAAACGATTCGGGTCTCATTCACCGCGATCTCAAGCCATCGAATCTGCTGCTTGATCGACAAGGAACGGTCAAGATCCTCGACCTGGGGCTGGCCCGGTTCACCGACGAACGCTGCGACGACCTGACCCAAGTGCAGGGAGCCGGCATCATGGGCACGGTCGATTTCATGAGCCCCGAACAGGCCGAAGGAATCGCCGATCTCGACATCCGCAGCGACATTTACAGTCTGGGCGCGACGCTTTATTACCTGGTGACTGGCGGGCAAATTCCGTTTCCGTCACATTCGCTCGGGGCGAAAATGATCGCCATCCAGATGCAAGAACCCCGATCGATTCGCGAGATCCGGCCTGAAATTGATCCGCTTCTGGAACGAATCATCGCCAAAATGATGGCGAAAACGGCGGCGAAACGGCCTCAAAATCCGCGAGAGTTGAGCACGCTATTGCAGGCCTGGTTACATCGAACCAACAAGAAAACGGTGAAGCAATCACCCGTACCGGCCGCGACAAAACCGCCAATGATCCCGAGCGTGCCGGCCGCGAGTCTCGTCGAAGTCCGTGCGCCGCTACATTCCTCTCTGCCGAGCGCGTCGACGACGACGAAGGTAAAGAAGCCCAGTCGGCACAAACTCTTCGTATGGTCCTTACGTGCGGCGGCATTGCTCATACTTGTGGGCGGCTTATTGGTACTTAGACCCTGGCTGACCGGCCAGCGAGCCGTCGCCAATACGCCCGCGGCGAACGCCACCAAGTGATTTTCGATTTTGCGCAGGCGATCCGGCAAGGGAAGGATCATGTCTGTTACCTCGGCCAGCTTGCTCGGCCGTTTACACGAGAACACCGATCCCACCGCCTGGCAACGGTTGGTTGAGCTCTATTCCCCCTTGATCCGCGGCTGGCTCCGCAAGCATTCCGTTCAAGACAGCGATGCCGACGACCTGGTGCAAGAAGTTCTCACGGTGGTCCTTCGTCGATTTCCCGATTTCAAGCATAATCAGCGTGCCGGTGCTTTCCGCGCCTGGCTGCGCTCCATCACGCTCAATTGCACCCGCGATTTCTGGAAAGCCAATCGGATTCGTCCCAAGGCGGCGGGCGGCACCGAGTTCGGAGCCATCCTCGATCAGACGGCCGACCCCGACAACCCGCTCAGCCAAGCCTGGGACCGCGAGCACGACCTGCATGTAACACGGAAGTTGCTGGAGATGATCGAACCCCAATTCACGGCAAAGTCCTGGGAGGCGTTCCGCCGGCTGGCTCTCGAAGGGGCAGCGGCGGATCAAGTCGCCAAGGAACTGGGCCTGACGGTCAATGCCGTATTCATCGCCAAATCGCGAGTGCTAAGCAAGCTCAGAGAAGAGGCGGCGGGGTTAATTGAGACGAACGAATAGTTTGAGCCGTAAGCGGCTTTATGATGAATCTGTGAATTTTTGTCGGGTAAGGACTTGACGAAGTGCGAACAAGTGCGGAAAACAATCTTCAAATAAAAATAGCCACCCGAACTGTCTGTACCACCTCTCCCATGGCCAGTGCAGTCCGGGTAGCTTAAGGCTCTCGCCGATGTATGGAAAAGCAAAGGCCGCGCCAAAGCTGGAATTTTCAGGTGAATGCCACCTCTCCCCCGCCGCAAGTAGTGGTACTAAAGCTACTTGCGGCGTTTTTTGTTTTCTGAAGTAGTGTGACACGCTTTTGCATTTCCGATCCATCATGCCATCGATTTAGGCGACGATTGCTTAGCTTTTGCGCTTACGCCACCTCTCTCGAACTCGAATTTGAGTGCTTTTCGCTGGAATACCAGCGACAACCATCCGAAACATCCATGAGAGGCATTGTTGACTGAATTCGCTTGGCGACCTACGATCTCGGTGTAAGTAGTTCTCCAATGGTTCGGACGGAGTGCAGCCGATGGCCACGGACATTCGTTTGAAGGAAGGTCTCAACACGATCACCGAATCGCTCGTCGAGACTTACACCGAATGCAGCCGGATCAACCATCTCGGCCACCAGCCGTTGCCGAGTAAAGATGCCGTGGCCGAGATTCTTGGTGAACTCTTCGAGATCATCTATCCAGGATTCGGCAAACGCCAGGGATTGCACATCGGCAACGTCGAATACTACGTGGGCAGCATCGTCGACTCGCTACACGATAAACTCACTCAGCAGATCGCTCGCGCCCTCCGACACGATCTCTGCCAGGAAGCACCGCACACGGACTTCGAAGCCCTGGCGCAGAAAAAGGCCATTGAGTTTCTCAAACGGCTACCGGGTATCCGCAATGTCCTCGATCTGGACGTCGCCGCCGCGTTTCGTGGCGACCCGGCCGCCAAAAACCATTACGAAATTATCTTCTGCTATCCCGGATTGGAAGCGATCACCGTTCACCGCATCGCCCACGAACTATTGAAGCTCGGCGTGCCGTACGTGCCGCGAATGATGGCGGAGATCGCGCACTCGAAGACCGGCATCGATATCCATCCCGGTGCCACGATCGGCAACAGCTTCTTCATCGATCACGGCACGGGCGTGGTCATCGGCGAGACGTGCTTGATCGGCACCGGCGTGCGGATTTACCAGGGCGTCACGCTTGGAGCCCTTAGCTTCGAGAAGGATGCCGACGGCGAACTCGTGCGCGGCACCAAGCGACATCCCACGCTTGATGACGATGTCATCGTCTACGCCAACGCCACGATCCTCGGCGGCAAAACCGTCGTTGGAGCCCGCTCGGTCATTGGTTCCAACGTGTGGTTAACGCACAGCGTCGCGCCCGATTTCACGGTCGTCATTGAAAAGCCAGCGCATAAGCTCAAGTCAGCCGTCCCGCCCGAACAGGCGGCGATGTATCATATTTGAATATCCACGACGAACGTTGAGCCTTACGGCTCGACGCTCGCCGGGATCTTCGCAATGCCGCGTTTCTTGAGAAGTGCGGTCAATTGGTCAGCCGACAGCCGTGGATCATCCATCAACAGCGAACCCATTTCCGTCAGCACATACCCCGCGAGATCATCGCCCGCCCAGCCTTCGGTCACGAGTTTTTGGCCGATTTGTTCGAGCGCCTGATCGCGAAGCTTGTCGGTCTGCCGGGAGATGGTCCCTTCGTGAACGTCGAGCATCTTGGCGACTTCACGCTGCGATAGACGATAACGCCAACGCATGCCGAGCAGGAGCAACTCGCTCTCGCTCAGTTCGCCAAGCCATTCGCGTGCCGCGAGGCAGAACGCATCGTGCCAGCGAGTTTCGCCGGTGTCGCGCTCCGGTAACGGCATGGGGATGTCTTCATCCGGGAGCGACTGCACGCCGCTCTGCGAGCGCAACTGCGAAACATGCCAGTTCTGAAAGACACGAATGAGCCACGGAGCGAGAGGCCGCTGTCCGTCGTAGCGTTTCATGATCGGCACGGAACCGGGTGATTCCGAGACGATCAGGTGGCTCCAGAAATCGGCCACCGCGTTTTCCTGCTTCTCTTCATTGCGAGGATAGAGCCGCACGGCGCGGGCCCGCAAGGCGTCGATCAACAGGCAATCGCTGCGCCCCGTGCGAGTCGCGAAGAGCACTTCCCACGCTTTGCCGTCCCCCTCGATGCAACCGCAGCAGAGAAACCAATCGAGGGCGTACAGGTTGGCGAGGTATCCCTCCCAGGAGACACTCGGCGTCTTGGCTTCGAAGACCCCAAAAGTGCGTTCGAGGTGATTGCGAAAGCCGTCGAAAGGTAGACCAATCACCGGCAACTGCATCCGACAAAAGTGGAAGAGCAGCGATAGACGTGCCGATGGTGGGAGATTGTTCGTCACGGGGGATTATTATCCGTGGCGAGGTGGTTTTAGACAAGGAGAGCCGATCTCGTTTAGCCGCGAGTCGGAGGTTTCCGGAGACTCGCGCGGTACCTTCACCGCGGCACAAACAAAATCACCTCAGTCCGCCCGGGTGCCAAATCCTCTTTTTCCACGTAAGGCGGCGGTTCGGTGCCCAGGCCCACAGGGGTGACGGCTCGGCTGCTGAAGGTGCCCATCTTGGCAACGCCTTGTTCCTTGAGAAGGGCCACCACCACTTCGCTCCGCTTTTTCGTCAATTCGCGAGCGGAGACGGCAGTCTCGTTCTTGTCCGAGGGATCCGCGAAACTAACCACCACAACGTCGGAATTCTTCTGGCGCTGCCCGCGCAACCATGCCGCGACTTCGCCGATTCGGTTGCGGCCTGTTTCCGTGAGTACCGCCTGACCCGTTTCGAAGAGCGACTCATCGGGATAGACCACCCGGTCCTTCACGCAAGTCGGACGAACCAGAACTTTCACTTCGTCGGTGATGTAGTTGCGAACGATCGGCAACGCCTTCACCGTTTCGGCATCCTGGCGGATGGCGGAGAGCGTTTCCTTGCTGGAACGAACCACCTCCTTGATTCCGGCCGCCTCGGTTTGCACGATGCCCAATGTTGATTGGATACCATCGAGCGCCTTCTGCGCGCTCGACATGGTCGTTTGGGCATTCTGATTCAGCGACGTGACGGCCGAGTTGGTGTTCGACACCAGTTGGCGGGTTTCCACCGAGAGCGATTTGAGATCGTTGAAGAGGGAATCGTCGCGAAGAATTTTGCCGGCCGTGCCTTTGCCGCTCTCGACATCTTTAAGGACATGGTCAAGCCTGTTCGCCACGGAAGAAAGCTGAGCGGTCACCTCGGCCAGATCGGGCCCCGCTTCGGCTCGAAGCGTCTGGTCGGTCAACGGACCCGTCGAGGAATTGCCCGGCTGGATGGCGATGAAACTGGTACCGAGCATCCCCTTGCCGGCAATACGAGCCGTGGCGTCGGCAAACACTCGATCGGCGAATCTCGGGTCGAGATGCACACGTAACCGAATGAAGCCAGATTCGTCCTCGGGATATTCGATGGCGACGACTTTGCCGGCTTCGACGCCGCGAATGCGTACCGGGGTGCCTTTATCGATGTCCCGGGCGTCCGAGACGAGAACGACCATCTCGTGCGTCTCGCCGAATAGACTCCCCTTGGTGCCGATGCGCGCCAATGCCCATACCCCGGTGGCAACGCAAGTGAGGACGATCATCCCCAGGACGACGGACTGCCAACGCGATAGCGATCGAGACATGGACTGGTCTCGCAGATTAGGGGTGTAAATCCCTGGGGTTCGCGG
>JAIOQJ010000725.1 GCA_021413475.1 Planctomycetota bacterium
GCAACCTGGCTCGCCTATATCATCCGTGTTCCATCCGTGGCTAAAGATTTCTTCGCGGGCGTTCGTACTATAGACCATACCTCTCGAGCGATTCCGATTCCCCCTACCGATCGGCCGCACTTCCATGTCGAAACCCACCAACATCCGCTGGTTGATCATTGCCCTTTTGGTTTGCCACGCCTTTATGGGGCATTTCAGCCGGGTCAGCATGTCCGTGGTGGGGAGCGAGCGATTTATCGGGCCTGGCAAACTATCCGAACAACAAATGGGATTTATCTATTCGACGTTCCTGATCGTGTACACGATCGGCATGTTGCCCGGTGGCTACCTGATCGACCGTGTCGGGCCACGCTGGGCGATGGGCGGCATGGCAATTGGCCTGTCCATCTGGGTGACGCTGACAGGGATGCTCGGCTGGTGCGGACTCAGTATCGCGGCGATGTTCATCCCGCTGTTACTGATTCGCGCCGCGGCCGGCATCACCGGTGTGCCGCTTCACCCCGGTGCCGCGCGGGCCGTATCGCTTTGGATTCCGATTCGCCAACGCTCGCTAGCTAATGGTCTCGTCAACACGGGAGCGTTGGTGGGAATCGCGTTGACGTTCCCACTCTTTGGCTGGCTGATCGATCAGGTCGATTGGCAATGGGCCTTTGTGATTTGCGGAATTGGGCTTCTGTTCCTTGGAGTAACCTGGCTAGCCCTGTCGGCCGATTCCGCGGCGAATCATCGCTGGGCGAACGCGGCCGAGAGTGAACTCATTCACGGAGGCACTCCAATACCAGCGCGAACTCGCGCGACCTTCGGCGAGTTCTTGGCGTTGTTTGGCAATCGCAGCATGGTACTCTTGACGCTCAGCTACGGCATGCTTGGATACCTCCAATACCTCTTTTTCTACTGGATCGAGTACTACTTCAAGAACGAGTTCAAGCTCCCCTCGTCCGAGAGCCGCAGTGCGGCTTTTACCGTCACGATGGCGATGGGTGTCGGCATGGCCGTCGGCGGTTGGGTTGCGGATTGGCTCTGTCGAAAATTGGGGCAGAGCATGGGTTGCCGTGTGATGGCGATCAGCTTCATGAGCCTTTGCGCGGTTTTCGCATTGCTCGGCGTGAGTTCAAGAGAGCCGCGGGAAGTAGTCTGGTGTTTTTCGGTGGCTATGGGAGCGCTCGGAATGTGCGAGGGAATCTTCTGGACGATGGCCCCGGCCCTGGAGCCACGCAACGGCGGACTGGCGTGTGCTCTGTTAAACACGGGAGGCAACGGTATCGGTTTGCTTGCCCCCATTTTCACGCCGTTGATTGGCCAGGCGCTTGGCTGGTCGGCGGCGATCCAGGTGGCGTGCGTCTTATGCGCGATCGGCGGCTTGTTGTGGTTTGGCATTCGGTCGCGGTCGTCGGATCGACCATCGCGGCCGACAGAGTGATATTTTCACCGTTTCAGCGCAAAAAAGAAGACCGCTCAAAAGCGGTCTTTGGAATGCATCCTGTAATTTCAAAAGAGTTCCGCGATCGGTGCCCCGCTGGGGAGGATCGCCATCGGGCGGCCGCGGTGGTCGAGGAACGTGTCGTTGAAGTCGATGCCGAGGTGTTTATAAACGGTCGCCCAGAGATCGTTCGGCGTCAACGGGCGATCTTTCGGGTGTTCACCCTTGGAGTTGGTCGAGCCGACGACCTGGCCTGTCTTCATGCCCGCACCCGCCATGATCAGCGACATCGCTTGCGGCCAGTGATCGCGGCCGGGATGCATCACGCCGGTCTGCGTTCCCTTGGAACTTTCAATGCGCGGGGTTCGGCCGAACTCGCCGGTGACGAGAATCATGGTCTTCTTGTCGAGGCCACGCGCGTACACATCTTCGATGAGGGCCGAGACCGCCTGGTCGTAGATCGGCAGCCGCACCTTCAGATCGTCCCAGATATGGCAGTTGACCGCGTGCGAGTCCCAGTTGTAGACGCCCTGTTTCAAATGCGGTACGCCGGACTGGTAGGGGTTCTCCATGATCAAGGTGACAAAACTAACGCCCGCTTCGACGAGTCGCCGAGCCATCAGGGCCCGCTGACCCCAGCAATGGCGGCCGTAACGATTTCGTACCGCATCGGTTTCACGCGACAGGTCGAAAGCTCGCTTGGCCTTATCCGTCGTCAGCATGTTCACGCCGCGTTGCTGAAATTGGTCCAGCGTGCTCATGGCACCGGAGCTATCGATCTGCCGGTCAACGCGATCGAGGCTGGCGAGCAACTTGAAACGGTCGTCGGCACGGTTGCCCACGGAGGCGATCGGGGCAAGTCCAGGAACGCTGAAAGTGGGCGAACTCGGGTCGCCGACCACCGAGAACGGTGTGTAGGACATGCCGAGATATGCGGGCCCCTGAGCGAACACATCGCCAACGCGACCGCCTGGATTCATCGACACGTAATTGGGAATGCCGCGATTCAGATGTTCGCGACACTTCGCGACGATCGAACCGGTGCAGGGCGCGTCGTTGACGGTGTCAACGGGAGTCGCGGGAACAACGCCGGTCATCAGACGCTTGTGCCCGCCACCGTGATCGGCGAAGTGATGCGAAATCGAGCGGACGACCGAAAACTTGTCGGCGATGGCCGCGTGCCGGGGCATCAATTCGCAGACGTCGATTCCAGGCACGTTCGTGCGAATCGGATTGAACGGCCCGCGAATTTCGGTCGGGGCGTTCGGCTTCATGTCGTACATGTCGATGTGCGGCGGCCCGCCGGGAAGCCACACGAAAATGATGGAGGTATCCGGATCGCTTGCCTTTTCGAGAGCGGCCGCCTGAGCCCGCATGCGATAGAGATCGGGCAGTGTCATTCCGCCGACACCGAGCATACCAGCGGCCAGGAACTCGCGACGCGAAACCGGGCCTGGACAAAAGCGACTTGGCATGTTGGTATGTCACCTGCGAAAGAGTTTGGATGCTGCCATCATTGTAGCGATTTTCTCGTCGGTGCAAATCGCTTGCAATTAGCCATTGAGTTCCATTGATGCTCGCGAACTGGTCCCGTATTACCCAATCAATTCGGGAATCGCCTTACCGTGATCGACAATGGGCGTGGGGCGGCCGTTAAAGTCCTTGATAAACGTTCTGGCGTAATCGATCCCAAGGTGATGATAGATCGTGGCCAGGAAGTCGCCAGGCCCACTGACACGTTCGACGGCATCCTCGCCGCGTTTGTCGGTGGCTCCGATGAAGCGGCCCGTGGTGATGCCGCCACCCGCCCAGATGTTCGAAAAGCCTCGCGGCCAGTGGTCGCGGCCTGGTTGCGTCGTCCCGGCGGCGGCGCTCGCGTCGCCCGCCCCGGTACTGGCGGCGTAGCTGATCTTCGGGGTGCGGCCGAATTCGCCAGTGACCACGACAAGCACGCGCTTGTCGAGACCGCGTTGGTAGATGTCATCGATCAGGGCCGACACCGCCTGGTCGTATACTTGCGAGCGGAACTTCATCGCGTCGAAAACATGTTGATTGACGGCGTGGTCGTCCCAGTTCCCCACCCGGCCGCACAAGGGGCCGCTGAGGCTGGTGGTTAGAACATCGACACCGGCTTCGACGAGACGCCGCGCCAACAGCAGCTGCTGCCCCCAAGAATTGCGGCCGTAGCGATCGCGGGTGCGCGAATCCTCGCGGTTCAGGTCAAACGCGATCTTCGTTTGCGGGTTCGTCAACAGCGTCATCGCCTGCGTTTCGAATTCATCGAGTGCTGCCAGTTCGCGGGCATGGTCGAAACTCCGTTCCAGCGTGTCGAGTTTCTGGCGCAGCGTCGAGCGACGCCCGAGGCGGCGCAGTTCGTCGGTATCGGTCAAGCCGATATTGGGCACCGAGAACGTGGGTAGGTTCGGGTTCCCTGAAACAACAAACGGAGAATAGGTATCGCCCAAGTACGCCGGGCCGTTGTATTCCAACGGCGGGTTGATGCCGACATACGACGGCAGCGGATTCTGCCGCTTGCCCTGTTGGGCCAGCATGTAATTCGAGACCGTCATCCAATCGGGGTATCTCGGTTTCGGCTTGTCGCGAGTGTCGGGGTCGCCGGAGAGCAACTGCATTGAACCCGCCGGGTGGCCGCCTGCCGATTGCCGCATCGATCGCAGCACCACCATCTTGTCGGCGATGGCCGCCTGCCGAGGCATAAGCTCGGTGAATTGCAGGCCGGTGACCTTGGTCGAAATCAGATTGAATGGGCCGCGATATTCGCTGCCCGAGTCCGGCTTCGGATCATACGAGTCCAGATGCGACATCCCGCCCGGCTGCCACACCATGATGACCGCCTTTTTCTCGGCACTCGTATTCACAGGTGCGGCGGCCCGGCTTTGCAGCTTCAGGATGCCGGGCAGACTCAGCGACGCGAATCCCGCCAAGCCGGTTTGAAGAAATGCACGTCGCCCGGTCGAGCCAAATGGAATCGGACCACGGCAGTTATAGTTGGGAATCGTCATTTCTTCTCCAGGGGCATGACGCGAATCGTGAACGGTTCGCACACAATAATATCGGCGATATCTTTGGGCTGGGCCGCTTCTTTTGCCAGTTTTAGTTGCAGTTGGGCGGCAGTCAGAGCGACGGTGGCCGCTTTCATCTTGGCGTTGACCGCCGCCAAGACCTTGGCCATTTGATCTTTTTTCTCGGCTGGGGCGTTCTGGGCATCGGTGGCTACCTTCTTCACCTGTTCCTCCAGAGCCTTCACTTCCACCAGTTTTTTCTGGGAAGCGGCCTCGACCGAAGCTACCAATTCAGGTTGATGGCGGTACTTGACGACCCCGCCGCCCAGGAACGAGACACGGTAATCACCGGGCGGAACGTTCAAGGCTTTCAGATCAAGCACGACCTCCGAACTATCGGCTTTGGTCGGCAGTTCGAAGACCGGAGCTTTTTCAAAGCCCGCTCCGATCGTTTTCATCCGGATCTTGTCCCCGGAGAAGTCGCTGGTACGCTTGTGAACCAGCGAAATCGTCAACTTCTCACCCATCTTCGCTTCCAGCACCTGAGTCTTGGCGATGATGGTCAGCGGTGCGTGTTCGAGCCCACTCACCGAAACCGGGATGTCGGCCAGCAAGCGCGGGCTGGGAATTTCACCCGACGAATCGGGGATCGGCCACGATACGGATGCCAGCCGGCACGGGCGTATCACCGCCTGGCCCGCAATGGTCGATCGCCCCACGAAAGTGCCGTTGGCGTAGGCTCGCGGAGCGTCCGCATCGGCGGTGATCAGCATCAGGCCCCGCGACTGCCCCGCCGGGATTTTCAACCCGTGTGCTGTCACGCCCTTGGGCAGCCCTTCCATCGCCAGTTCGATTTCGCCGTCAAAACCATCACGCCGGAAAGCCACGACTTCGAGCGCCATCGTCGCGCCGCCTCGAAGAGCGATCGGCTTCGACAAGGCGTTGCGGTCGCCGTTCCGTAATTCCATGTGCAGAGCCCAGGCAACTAGCGCGAAATCGGGTGCCGCACGGCGAATCACCAGCCGATAGACATGCCCGGCTTCGGTGCGCGTGCCGCCAAACAGATCCGAAATTTGCAGCCGATAGACGCCATCTTCCTTGATCGCCAGTTTGCCGAGAATGTCCGAAGTGCCGGCATTGTAAGGAGGCCCGTCATAGGCGTAGCCGTTGCTGGAGATCTTCACCGGGCTGGGAATGTCGGCCAATTCCAGGACATCGATCAGCTTATCGGCTTCGCCATTCTTACCCTTGACCACCTGTTGCACGAGGATCGCCGGATCGGTCGGCAGGCCCAGCCGTTCCGACGCTACTTCGATCCACCATTCCTCGCCTTTCTTGGCCTCGAATTCGAAGAAATCCACGTCCGCTGCCGGGTAAAACCGGCCCGAAATGTCGCACGGCAAAGTAATCCGCTGGGCGTGCGAGCCATCGTTGTTGGGTTCGACTTCCGTTTGTGGAGCTTGCGTTGGAAGGCCAAGAGCAGGCCACGAGAACGAATTCACAGCATTCGTCTTCGGCTGGCGGACAATAGGCGTTCCGACCGGTTGTTCCCACAGACCCAACCGGTAGTAAAACGCTGGTCCGCCCTTGAAAGTGAGTTCGTGGACCTTGATCACGTACGTGTCATCCTTCGGCACCGCGAAGTCTAATACCCCGCCGCGCCGCTCGACCATGAGATCGCGTCCCGCGGCGTCGCCGATGATCACGGTTGCGTTCAGCTTGGAATCGATGCCGCGCGTCGCACAGTCAACGATCAGCCGTTGGCTTTTTTTTGCCTGGAAGGTGTAAAAGTCAATTGATCGGTCCGCAACCGTTCCATTAGTCACGGAATTGAGCGGCAGTTCCTGCGCTGTTGCAAGTGTCCGATTGGGTTTTGCCGGTATGACCTCAGAGAGAGTTCCCACGGCGAAAATGCGAGATGACGAAATGCCCAGCCGCGTCATGACTCGTGCCTCGTAAAGCCCCACGGGGCAATCGGAAGCAATGGCCACCAAATAGCGGTTCGCGACCGGCTCGCCGGCTTCGTCTAGCTTGCGTTTTGACGTGATCCGAGGGTCGGAAAAGATCAGATTCTCGGCCTGATCGAGATGCTCGCCAGTTGTGGCGACTTCGAACTCGGTCCCCACCTTGCCGCCCATTGGCAGGGTTGTCAGCAACCGAGGGGCGGGCAAGCCCACCGATTGTGCCGATGCCAATGAGGCCCAGCCCAGAAATAATGTCCAGGCAATCGCAATCCGAGTGAAATGTCGTGAGATGATCACCGCGGCCTTCCTTAGTGGTTGAAGAGGAATTCTTTGGTATTCATCAAGGCCCAAAGTAGATCCTGGAAATTCTCGTGGGCGGCCTTTTGCGAATCCACCTTTTGACCCGTGACCTGTGTCTCGGTCAGATAGTTCAACGCCGCTTTCAGTTCATCGGTCCGTGGTTCTCGGGCAAATGCCACCAAGTACAATTCCTTGATTTTGGCTTCCGCGGGACGCGGATCCTTGGCCAACCGCGCCGCCCGACCATTGGCATGAGCCGTTTTGCCTCGGATGTCCGACGCATTCAGAAAATGTAGGCTCTGCGCCAGATTCGACGACTGCACCCGCTCACACTCGCAAACGCTGGCACCTTCCGGCCGGCCAAAAACACGCAAGAACGCTGAAGACCGGTTGTAGCTATTGTCAGGCAGTGCCACCGCGCGAGTACCTGATGGCAGGTTCGCAAAATCCGTTTGGGTGCCGGCCAGCTGGTCGATCGAATCAAGCAGCACTTCGGCGGGCAGGCGGCGAGGGTAGTAACGAGAATAGTTCTGCCGGTCGCTGAGATTGTGCCGGTTCGGCGTTGCGCTTAATTGGTAAGCGATTGAGCGGGTGATGGTTCGCACCAGCTCCTTCAGGTCGAAACGACTCTCAATGAAATGCTTTTCCAGTGCCGCCAACAATTCCGGATTCGACGGCGGGTTGGAATCCCGAATATCGTCCTCGGGCTCGATCAATCCGCGTTGGAAGAAATGCTTCCAGTAACGATTCACGAGCACCTTGGCGAAAAAGGGGTTCTTGGGAGATTTCATCCAATTCGCCAGTCGCAGCCGGGGATCTTCATCCGGCGCGATCTCTGGCAACTGATCGCCGAATGCGGCAGGTTTCAACACCACGCGGGTTTTGATGTTGGTCGCGGTTGCCATGCCGCGTTTATGGAAAATCAAATCCTCGCCGCGAGTGCCAGAGGGCTTGCGTCCCACCTGAGAGAAGAACGCGGTCAGCGTGTAATAATCGTCCTGGCTCCAGCGCTCAAACGGGTGGTGGTGGCATTGGGCACACTGCATGCGAACACCCAAAAAGAGTTGCGCCACATCTTCGATCTGGTCTTTCGGCTCCTTTACCCGCTTGTACCAGGCCACCGGCGGGTTGTCGATCACGATGCCGGTGGCACCCAGAAGTTCGCGCACGAACTGGTCGTACGGTTTGTTAGCCAGCATGCTGTCGCGAACCCAGGCATGAAACGCGAAGTTGGACACAATGTCGCCGGTGTCGTCGCGGCGGTTCTTCAGCACCGATGCCCATTTGCCGGCGAAGAAATCCGCGTAATCCGGACTTCGCAGCAGTTCGTCGATCCATTGATTGCGTTTGTCGGCACCTTTGTTGGCGAGAAAGGCTTTCGCTTCTTCCTCAGTCGGCAAGCGGCCGGCGATATCCAAGGTGACACGCCGCAAGAAGGTGGCGTCGTCGCACACGGGCGAGGGCGGAATTCCGAGTTCCTTCAAATTGGCAAAGACGGCGGTATCGACGAAGTTCTTCACCGGCGGCAAGGTGCCCACTGGCTCGCCCAGGGGAATGGCGGCACTGAATACCGCGACACGCCCCTGGTAACGGACCATCACGGAAACTTTGCCTGGTAGGTCAAACACCTTGACCAGACCGGCTTCAGAAACATCGGCCATCGCTTTGTCGTTCGATTCGAACAACGCCATATTGGTGACGTCGCGCACGATGCCGTCGGAATAACGAGCCGTGGCTCTCAGTTGTTGCGAAGCCTGGCGTTGTAGCGAACCCTTCTTCGGCTCGATCTCCAGGACGACTAGCTTCGGGCTGGCGGCACCATCCATCGGCACACCCTGGCGCAGCCACTCGCGAATCGTGGCGTAACCAGGGGAAGCTTTCGGCAGCCGCAATCCGCCGCCGTGGGGCAACTGGCCGGATGCCTTGAGCAGCAACAGGCTTTGTTCGGGATTGCCAAATGACACGCGGCGACCGCGGCCTTCCAGAACGATATGCTCGAAGTCCTCCACCGGCTCGAAGCCGAGCAGCGACAGTTGAAACCCGTTCTGGCCGCCCCCCGCTTTGGCGTGGCACACGCCCGCATTGCAACCGGCTTTGGTCAGGATGGGAACGACGTCGTTGACAAAACTGACGGATGGCTCCGCGGCGCGTGAGACATCGATGGGGCCAATCAATCCTAAAGCGCCGGCCATGAATGCAATCCATAACCAGCGAAAGGAAAATCGCCGAGGGAGGCTCTGCTCGAGAAGCATCTTGATTCCGCTCCGTTGGCAAAGGCAATGGACAGGTACAATCTGGCGGGAGGTAAGATACGCTGGCGGGGCAGTGAGGCGAACAAACACCATTGTGATCGTGTGGACTTCATTTCCAGTATCGTCGAGGTTTACGCATCAGGCAACCTTAAATTGGGAAATGGACGGGCCTAGATAAAAATGTCCACTATGCTGAAGTAGCATCACTTCGCCAGTTTTGAAATAGCGAATAATGTTGCCCCGACCTTCGTCGGTGTGTTATGCTCGGTTCCGTAATCGTTCCTCCTGCCTGAACCCGCCTTGGTCATTCCTACCTGCAAGACCTTTCCTGGAGAGCACCGATGCTCGCGTTGACTGGTGAAACCCTTCGCGGAAGTGCTGTAAGTCGCCGGAGTTTTCTCCGGATCGGTACCTTGGGACTTGGCGGGCTGACGCTGCCGCAACTCCTGAAGGCCGAGGACAACGCCAATTTGCAGAGTTCGAAAAAATCGGTGATCATGATCTATCTGGTCGGCGGAGCGCCGCATCAGGATATGTTCGATCTCAAGCCCGATGCCCCCAAGGAAATCGCCGGTCCATGCAAGCCGATCGCGACCAATGTCACCGGCATCAAGATCGGCGAAAGCTTCCCGCTCTTGGCACGCATGATGGATAAACTAGTCGTCATCCGTTCGCTGGTCGGCAACCAAGCAGGGCACGACGCCATTCAGGTTTTCAACGGGCGTAACCCGAAGACCGAGAAGGCCCCTGCGGGCGGCTGGCCGCAATTCGGTTCCGTGGTCACGAAATTGCAGAAGGCCGTCGATCCCGTGACGCCGCCGTTCATTAGCCTCTGCTACCCTTGCACGCATGGCCCTTACAACGAGCCAGGCCCCGGTTTCCTCGGGCCAGCGACGAATCCTTTCCGGCCGATGGGACCATCCCGCGACGACATGGTGCTGCAA